>NZ_FNAQ01000005.1 GCF_900101955.1 Desulfuromonas thiophila
AAGGCGACAACCTCTTTCGACGTGGCTGGCCCCTGGGACTGGGTAACGAAGGAGTAGCTGCCGGTCTTGCGAATGGTCGGCAGCACCTCTGCCGTGATCCACTTGCGAAACGGCTTGGCCTGTGGCTTGTTGGAGCGAAGCACCAGGGTGTAGAGGCCGGATTCGTTAATGACAGCTAGGCTTTGCTTGCCGCCAGGGGTAGGAACTTTACGCAGACCCTTTTCGTCGTCATCAAGTCGGCGTATTTGCTCCGTGCCCATCTCAAGGATCTCGCACGCGTCCTTAGCCACGAACCAGATCGAACCGTCTTCGTGCAAGAGGGTCCTGATTTTGTGCTCTGCGCTGTTGTGGAATTGAAACGAAAATACGGTGGGCTGTGCTGCGGTTTCCATGGCTGTGCTCCTTTTGTGGGGGGGGGGGGGGGGGGGTATTGCCCCTTTGCGTCGCCAAACGCAAAAAGGGCGACCGTGCGGGTTGGCGAACCGGCCAAAAGGCAAACCGGCGAGCCCGAAGGCTCCCCACACAGCCGCCCAGACAAAGCAGAGCAGACCATGCTGGACACAAAAACACCGCCAAAAAACATGCGGCGGCTGTATCCGCCAATTGGTTCGGGTCGCCAAACCCGGCTGCCGGATTTTGCCGGCAGCATTGGCACCCTAGCCCGTGGCGGTTGGGTTGTCAAGAAAGGAACAGCCCTCTTTTTGAGGGTTCCCGTTTGGGAGCTTTTCCCATTTGGGAAGACTTGTCAACTCAAAGTTCAACGATGAAGAAATGCTTTTACTCCCCTCCCCTCATCCGCTTGGCCAGCCGCAGCGCCCTGCGGCCGACCTGCTTGGCCCATCTGCTGTCCAGCATCTCGCGGGCGGCCAGGGCGTAGTCCCCGGTCGCGACGGCCGCCAGCATCCTGCGAAACTTCAACAGACCGGCAAAGCCCAGGTTGAAGCACATGTTCGTCAGCACGTCCTGCCGGACCGGATCAAGCGCCGGGAACCAGGGCAGCACCGCAAGCGCCGCCCGACAGCGGGCGACGTCGTTTCGTAGCAGGACCAGCGCCTCTTCTTTTGTAATGCCGACGTCCTCGATGTTGCGGCCAACGCCAATGGTCAGCTTGCCGGCCGGGCAGCGGTAGGGCTTGAGCGCCAGCTCCTCGTCCTCTATCAGTTGTTTTTCCAGGTCCGTCATGGTCATTTTCCAAACCTTAGCCCGGCGATGAACGCCGCGCCAATCAGCCCGATAATGGTCAGAAAGGCGGGGAACAGCCCCCGCTCGAACGACCGCCGCACCTTCCGGCCAAAGCGCAGATCATCCTGGAACTCGGCAACCTGCGCCGGGTCGTGAATGTCCACGCCCAGGATGGCGAAGGTCTTGGCGACGGCCTTTTCCGCCGCCTCCACCGCCTGCGGACAGGGCGTTATTTGTGCTGGGTTGTTGCAGTCCATTGGCCCCCCGCTGTCAGTCTCTCCATGCGGCCCCGATCGTCGCGGAGCCAGGCCCACCACCCGCCGACCCGGACGCCCGCCCAAACGAGCGCCGCCTGCCGAATCCTGAACTTCTCGCACAGCCCCCGCAGCAGGGCATCGGCCAGCCCCCGGCCGATCGGCTCACGGCAATCACGCCACACCGCGCCGTCCCGGACCTGGTAGACGCCCGCTGGCATCCGTCCTCGGTGCCGGTAGATCAGATCATGGAACAGTGCCGGGGTGTCCATGACACCGTGAGGCGCGAGGCCCAGCACCGACCAGACCAGCCGGGGAATGCTGGCCCCGTCGGTGATTTCACCGGCGAAGGCTCGAATCCGGCGGAGCTTGCCCGCGTGGCAAAAAACCAGATCACCGTCCGTCTCCAGCCGCGACAACCGCGTCCCGACGGCCCGGAACGGCAGGTGCTCCTGGGGCTGCAGAATAATCGGTCGCTTCATTTTCCGGCCAGCCTCCGCAAAACGCCACTGGCCAGCTGCACCCAGGAGTTGCTTTTCCACTTCGGGTTCAGCGCGATGACCTCGGAGCCGATCAGCAGAGCAACGGAGGCGTAGGCTGTAATCTCTGTGAGTGTGAGTTCCATTTTCTTCTCCTTCTTAAGTTAGCTGATCTTGGTGATCATCAGCGTGCCGCTGAACGACCCGCCGGAAATCGTCACCGTGCAGCTGTTGCCACTACCGCTGCTGGTCGCCGTCAGGCTGGCGCTGGTCGGGTTTCCGCCGCCATCGCCGGAACACCAGGCGCTGCCCGATCCGCCGCCGGTCAGGGAGGCGGTCACCGTTGCCGCGGTGGCCGTCGCCGTGCCGGTCAGCTGGTAGGTATAGCTGCTCCCGCCGGCCGGGCCGGTGAATGTGCCCGAGCCGGTCACCGTGTGGACCGAAACGTCCGCTGTCGCCGGCGTCACGGTCAGTGCGCCGGAGAAGTTCAGATCCCCGAACGCCTCGCCGTGCCCCGTCAGCGCCGCGACCTTGAAATGGTGGGCATAGCTGCCCGTCATGGCCAGCCCGCCGATGGTCGCGGCCGGCTGGCTGCCCCGGTAGACAACGTTGCTTTGCGTTGGCGTGAAGCCGCTCGATGAGCCGCCGTAACACACCACATACTCCGCCGCGTTTGCCACCTCGTCCCACGACAGACTCACCCCGTTGGCCAGCCGGGCCTGAAAATCCACCGTTGCCGGCGCGGCCAGGGCCGCCACATTGACGGCCAGCGACGCCCGCGCCGTCGGTCCGCTGGCCGTGTTGGCCGACAGGTAAACGGTGAATGAATCCCACGGCCCGCCAGACAGCTCCAGCTCCTGCATGGTCACGCTGGTGCTAGTGCCCTCGGCGTCGGTCCCCAGCACCTCCTCGCCGCCGACCTCGATCGCCACATCGTAACTGGTCGCGCCGGAGTAGGCGCTCCAGCTCACAGAAATCCCGACGTCGCTGGTGACCACGGCCAGGCCGGTCGGCGCCGCCAGAAACGCATGGTCGTCCGTCTGGGCGCTGCCGGTTTGCAATACGCCGCTGCCGTTGTAGGGCGTTATCTTGACCGTGATGGTGCTGGCCGTGGTCGTGAATGCCTTGCTGTGGCTGGTGTAATTGTCCTCCAGCGTCGCGTAGCCGCCGCCCTCGTTCAGCTCGATCTTGACCTTGGCGGCCGATCCGGTCCAGGAGACGACGAACGCATGATCGCTGCCGCTCTCGCCCGTGTGGCTCAGCGACAGGCCCGACAGTAATGGCGGAGTGCCGACGCTGGAGCCGACAGCCGGAGCGGTGCCGGGGTCCGCGTAAACATCGTCGTTGATGACCCGCCCGCTGATTTTGATCTTGTCGCGCCCCTGCGGCTGAACCTTGTTCACCCGCACGAACATGGGCGCTTGTTCCGCCGGGCCGAACAGGTAGCGCGTGGCCTTCAGGTCGTGGTCGCTCAGCGGCAGCAGGGCCGGGATTGTGCCCACAACACAATGCGCGTAATCGGTGGGCGTCACGGTGTAGGGGCCGCCGCTGCCGCCGTCGGGCAGGCTGATGTAGAGCGCGCCCTCGGACGCCCCGCCGAAATCGACCGGCTCGGACAGCCAGATCAGCCCCGGTTCGACCGCCATGATCAGCCCGTCCTGGCCCCAATCAATCAGGGTGTTGGGCACGAGAATCTTGGACAGCAGGTTCGGGATGTGGCCGATCAGCCCGGTGGTGAACTCGACGGCCGTCCGCTCCAGCCGGTCCTGCCAGTAGAGAAACATGCCGATTTCGTATGCCTGCTGCCTGCTGGCGCAGCCGTCCAGGGTGATCTCGCTGGGGTTGTCCTCGCTGCCGCCGAGCGCCAGGCAGACGACATCCTCCTCGTCCCAGGTGCCGGGGTTGGTGTAGGTCACGTTGACGCAGGTCGGGCTGTCCGGCGTCCGGGGGCTGGTCGTGATCGTCAGGTCGGCAATGTTGTCGCGGGTGAAAACGCAGGTCGGCAGCGCCTGCAGCTCGTCGCGCACCACCGAGAACAGTCCGCCCGGCATGTAGGGCACGGCCCGGCCGCAGGTGGTGGCCATCGCCACCGCGTCCATGACCGATTGCACAGAGGTGAACCGATAGTCGAAATAATGCCCGGCCGCCTCCCAATCGCCCCGCAGATCGTAAAGCGCCGCGAAGTCGACGATGGCGTCGGCCTGTCGCCCGCCGTTGTCGGCCGTCACCATGTAGGCGCAGACATCGGCGATGGACCTGGAGGCCGTCAGGGTCGTCCCGAAGCCAGAAGCGGTCACCGGATAGAGCTTGCGGGTGCAGATCACGTTGATCTGGCTGGCGGCGTCGCCGCTCAGCTGGTCGCTGGCCTTGATCTTCGCCTCGATCAGCGTCACGTCACCATAATCGGGGTGCGGCCCGCCGTGGGCCCGCAGGCCGGACAGGGCCACCTTGTCCATGGCGCTGCTACTGGTGCTGGCCTCCGTGGTGCGGCAGACGCGGAACTCGTACCGGCCGGGGCCGAGCGGGGCGGCAATCTTCCGCGAGTAGCGTAGCGGATCCTTGCTTCGGGCCGTGAACGTCTGAGTCTCCAACGTGGTCCAGGCGCTGGTGCCCGTGCCGCTGGCGTCGACCGTCCGTGCCTCCGTCTGAATGGTCACGCTTTTGGAGCGCGCCTTGCCCTCCTTGTTGTAGCGCACCAGCCCGGCCGGGAAGGTCAGGTCGTACTCCAGGAAATACGCCTCGGTATCGACGGCCGACACAACGTAGGAAATCCAGTCGGTCTTCAGCTCCTGGTTGCTGGCCTCGTTGCAGGTCCAGACCACGTTCGGAATCAGCGCGGGCGACCCGCCCGGCGCCACGACCTGGTAGGAGCTGTCGGCGTAATCGGTCAGCGGGGTCTTCTCGATAAAGACGCCCTCCACGTCGTACCGGCCAACGCCGAGAATCCCCAGGAAGTAGAGGTATTGGTCGTTGTCGATGTTCTGGACATAGCACTGCTGCGCCAGATCGGGAAAAATCCGCTGGCGGCCGAACGACTCCGCGAATGGCTCGCCGATCCGCAGCCGGTTGCGCCCGGTGCTGAAGCTGTAAATGCTGCTCGGGGTGCCACGGTCGCCCGCGCTGCCCGGCGACATGGACATGGCATACACGAGCGACCCAATAGACAGCACCACAGCGATTATTGCGACGGCCAGCGCGCCGGGGATCTCGACGAACATCACCAGCGCCCCGGCCGGAAACGGGTCATCCCATTGCGCCCGGCCCCAGGCCTCGCCGTTTACCACCAGAACAACCGGCCGGGCAAACGATAGCCCGCACTCGGCAATGGCCTGATTCGGGGTGCTGCCGTCTCGCGCTTCAAAGGCGGTCGCGTCCGCCGGGTTAAGCGGGTTTGTGCTGTGCAGTAGTTTCATGGGTCCAGAATCCCTGAATGGATAGCCCGTTGGCCCGCAGGGCCGGCAGGTCGCTGACAACCACGCCCAGACCGTCCAGCGCGTGGAGCACCTGCATTTTTCGGCCGGGGAAGATCACCATGCCGATATGGTGCGAGGTGCGGCCGTTACTCGATAAAAAAACCGCGTCACCCTCGATCGGGTGCGCGGTTGGGTGGTAGCCGAACAGGCTATCCGCGTCGGCGCTCATGATTCGCGCCGCTCGCCTCGCCAGGTGGTCCGGCGGCAGGCCGATCGGCGGCAGATCCCGGCCGAACTGCTCGCGGGTGATCCGCCGGAACCACTCATAGCAGTTGCATTCCGGCGTCCATGGCTGGCCGATGTATTTCAGCGCCCAATGGCTCACACGCGGCCCCCCGGCAATATGCCCGTGGTCATGATCCGGCGACAGAACGGGATGTTGACAAGGTCGGGGTAGAGGCAGGTGACCACCGTCTCAAAATCCCCCTGGAACTCGATCGACGCCACGGACAACGACACCGGCAACTCCGCGTCCGGCGCCACGCCGGGGCCGGTGTACTGGCGGTATTTGACGTAAACAGGGTCCGTCTCCTGCGCGGCGGCAAACAGGGCGTCCCGGTGGGCCTTCGGCAAACAGTTGATGGTCAGCTTCATCTGGCCACGAACGCTGCTGTCTGTTTCCGGCAGGCTCGCCTTGATCGTGGCCGGCCGGAAATCGCCCTGCGGCGTTGATAGCGCCCGATCGGCGTCCACCAGCAGGATGTTGTTCAGCCAGGTGCTGTGACTGATCTCGAATGTCTCGTACAACGTGACGGCCGGGTCGGCGTAGGCGTAGGCCTCCTTGATCGCCTCGGTCATATCCATCAGATCGCCTCCAGCGCGGCCAGGGCTGTATCGCGGGCGGCCAGGGTCGCCTCGGCGGTTTCGGCGGCGGCAACGGCGGTCTTCCCGCCCATGCGGGCCGCCTCGACGGCCGCGCCGAGGGCCATCCACCGCACCCGGGTGTCCGCCACATACCGCGCCTGCGCATCAATGGTGCGCCCGCAGGCGGTCGCCTCGGCCTGTAAAAACGGGTAGTCATCTAGGTCAGGCGTGCGGCCCTCGGCAAGCGCCCGCAGGTAGGCAGCTGCCTCCTCGGCCTTGGCCAGATAACGGCTCTCCTGCCCCACGCCCTGCGTGATGTGCCTCGCGCTGGCGTCACTGGCCGCCTGGTCGATGGCGGCGCGGGCCTCTGCCTTGAGCGTATCGAGGTCGCGGGCCACGGCCGGAAAGACGAACCGCCGGTTCTCCCCGTCGTAGACCGGCGCAAGGCCGTGCCGGTGGGTCTCGGGGTTGCCGATCGTCTCATAGACCACCGGCACCCAGCCCAGGCCGAACAGCGCCGCTTGCGGGAGGGTGTCGAAGCCGTTGATGGTGGCGCCGCCCGCCGTGGTGAAGCGTTGCGGCAGGGTTTGCGCGCGGCCGATCATCTGGAGCGTGTCAGGGTTGATCTGTGCGTATAGCATGGCTATTCCCTATGTTGGCGGCAAGATGCCGATGGTTGAGACGGTGAGAAGTTGAGTGCTGCCGGAGCTAACAAATTTCGTCGTCGCCCGGAACTGCTTATAACCCGTCAGAAATGTCTTGGTGCCGGAAGTGGGCGGAGGGGTTGAGATCCCCGCCCCCCACCAGAGGAACTGGCCGTCCTGGTGCTGGGCCAGACCGACATATTTGCTGGTGCTGCTGTAGTGCCCCTCCAGAAATACCGGAACCAGCCCCGCCGGCCGGCCGGTGGTCATGACGTAGGAATTTTTGTCAGTCCAGGTGCCGTCGGTATTGTAAAGCGAATACCCCCAATTTGGGCCAGTCGGCACGAGAACCCGCTCGACCCCGGCTACATTGTCAAAGCTGTCTGGTCGGGTGGCGGATGGAATTAGGCTGTGAGCCACGTTGTTTTCATCGACGATCCCCCCGAGGCCGGTCTGTTCAAAGAACGCGACCTGCACCGGGCGATAAATGTCCACGCCCGACGGAAAATAGGAACCCGCGGAACCGCCCCACGCCTCGATCAGGCCATCGGCGTTCTGCGCCAGGCCAACCCTCCCGCTGGCCCAAATCTTGGTGTAGCCCGCGCTGGTCGGATACCCGGTGCCAGCCCGGGGGGTGCCGAGGTGGCCGATCACGCCCGATGAGGTCAGATAGTAGAGGCCATACGTCACCGAGGAGTAGGTACAGTAGCAGTTAAACGCGATATCTATCAGTCCGCCAATCGCCGCCCAGCCTGGATATTTAGAGTCCACTGACACTCCCCACAGCCGCAGAGCCCCGCCGTCGGTGATGCCGCCCCAGATGCCGGTAAGCGCCTCGCAATCCACAAGCACGAACTGCACGTCTGTCGGCGCCGGATATGCTGCCGATAAATGCCCGGTACATTCCACCAGTCCCGCCGGCGACGGCTCACCCCCGCTGCCAGTCCCCGGCCCGGCGCTCGGCCAGAACGTATCCTCGGGCGCAGAGGCGGCATCCTGGATCAGCAGCGTCACCGAGTAATCGGAATACCGCACGCCCCTCCCCTTGCGCTTCGGGTAGCCCAGAATCCGCGCCCGGTGCGACGGGTAGCCCATCGCCGCCAGCCAGGGCGCCGAAAACCAGTTGACGCCGTGGTTGGCTGTCCGATCGCAAAAATACTGGAACGCCGCGCAATCCTCGTTGAACAGCCGGAACTGCACCGTTACCTGGTCGGGCGCGCCCGCTCCGAACCGGCGAACCTCGGCCCGGCCGCTCTGCCAGGTCTGGCGGGTCAGATTGCTGCCCGGCCGGACGCTGATGGTGCGCTGCGGGCCAGGCAGGTTGCTGGGCCATGCCGCCATTATTCTGTCTCCTCGGGCAGGTAGATTGCCGGATTGCCGTCGCCGTCCGTCTCCACCCCGGCGATGATCTCCACCGGCAGCGTCAGGGCCCAGCGGCCACCGCCCAGGTGCGACCAGCTCGGCGGCTCGCGCAGCCGCAAAAAATGGAACCCGTAGCCCATGGCCGCCAGCCAGGGCGCGGTAAACGGGGCGGATTGGTTCAGGGTCGTGTCCCACCACGCGCGGAACGCCGCCAGCTGCGCGGCGGTCATCATCATCTGAAACCTGGTGTCGCGCTCGGGGTAGGTGCGCAGCCGCTGTGGGTTGCGCTCTTCCTTTTCATCCGCCAGCCCACAACCGGGCTCGGCCTCGAATTCGGCCAGGGGTGATTGCGGCAGTGTGCCGGGCCATGCTTCCATCAGTAGCGCCTCCCGTAGCGCCGGTCGAAATACCCGGCCACGCCGGTGCCCCGGTCCATGCGGCCGACGATTTCCCGCTCGACTTGCTCAATGATCACGTCCAGCCCGCCATCGTCGCGTTGCCGGGTGGTGCTGGTGGTGCCGGGAGCCTCGTAGACACTGACATTCATCGGCTTGGCCGGGCCTGGGGTGCCTTGCCCCTGGTCGATCCGCGATAACACCCGATCAAGCTTGGCGCTGGTTTCGGCGGTGGTGACCCGCTCGCCCTTCTCCAGCAGCCAGGTGCCGGACTTCGGCACGGAGTCGATGCCGTCGTGCGCCATGCCGACGGCGGCAATGTTGGAGACAAGTCCGCCCATTGCCGCAGCAACCGACGCCATGGCTGCGAGGTTTAGTGGCCACGGGTTGTTTCCTGCTTTTGCGATAGCAGCCCAAAGATTTACAGTGGACTCAGCAATGGCAAACGCCTTGGACACGGCAAACATTGCCTTGTAAGCCTCTGACTGTTCGCCGGCAAACTGCGCCGTCATTTCCGCCATGCCGCCAAACATTGCTGATGCGGATGACAGGGCCATCTGGTAACGGGTGCCCTCGATCCGCGCCAGGCCCGCCTCGTGTTGCCGCTTAACCTCGGCCTCGCGCTCGTCCCATACCGCGTTCAGGTCGGCTTTTTGCTGCCGGTATTGCTCCAGCAGATCCAGCTGTTCGGAATACCACTGCTCCAGCGCCTCTGACTGCTGACTGAGCCGGTCGCCCTCCCCGTAATCGTCGAAGCCTGTCAGGCTGGGGGCTTCGGTGAACCCCTTTCCCGCCTGCTCCATGACCGCCCGGCCGTAGGTTTCGGCACTGATCGCCTCGGCCCGGTAAAGCTCGTCCAGGTGCTTCAGCTCGTCGGCAAGACGCTCAGTCTCGGTCCGCAGGCTGGCCTTAAGCGCGATGCCCTCGGCCTCGGCCTTCGCGTCGCGTTCCTTGGCCTCGATGGCCTCGTAGACGGCGCGGGTTGCCTCGATCTGCGCGGTACCTGCCTGTTCCTGCTCCAGTCGCCAGATGGCCGCCGCCTTGGCGCTCATGCCGAAGGTCTCGGCCTGCTCCTTCAGTGCGGCAATCTGCTGTTCAATCTGGCTGTCGCGTTCCTTGGCCTCGATGGCCTCGTAGACGGCGCGGGTTGCCTCGATCTGCGCGGTACCTGCCTGTTCCTGCTCCAGTCGCCAGATGGCCGCCGCCTTGGCGCTCATGCCGAAGGTCTCGGCCTGCTCCTTCAGTGCGGCAATCTGCTGTTCAATAGGGTCAACCGGCGCCTTGGGGTTCATGCGCCGGTTCAGCTCCGCCATCTGCTCGGCGTAGTACGCGGCGGCGGTCACCTTGTCGCCGGTGTCCGCGATGAACGCATCGCGGTCGGCCCGGTATTTCGCCTGCATGGCATCGTAAGTAGCCTGGGTGATCCGCTCCATGCTGGAGTAGGCAGACTGGTAGGCCTTGGCGGCGGCATCGCCCCCGGTGTTGGGCGTCTTGGTTTCCGCTGTCGGCGTGGGCGGCGTCTGGACGGTCCGCACCGCGCTGGCCGCTGCCTGGCCCTGACGCTCGATCTCGGCCAGATGCTGTTTTAGCGCCTGCAGGTTCTGCTGTTGCTGCTGCGCGTAAACCAGCCCGCCGACGCTGTTTTTGTAGCGCCGGGAGCCACGACGGTATTTTTCGAGCGCGGCCTCGACGTCGGCAATCTGCCCCTTGACCTCCTCGGCGCCGGTGCCGAGATCGACCGCCGAGACGCCGGCGGCCAGATCCTCGAAGTATTGCTTTGCCTGCCCGATCAGCAGCAGGTAGCCGGTCAGCGTGGCCGCGCCCTTCTTGCCGCCGAGGATCGCGCCGACAAAGCCGGCCTCGCGCACCACGGCGGGCAGGGCGTTCCAGCCCTCCAGCACGGTGGCCGACAGTTCCCCGGCGGCCCCGGCAATAACGACAAGCTGCCGGCCGATCTCGGTGGCGTTGCGGGCGAAATCGACAAGCTCGCCCCTGTTCTGCCGGACGTAGTCGGTCAGATCCTGCAGGTTCCGCCGCAGGTCGCCCTCGATGGCCTCGAACGACGCGATACCCACGCCCTCGATGGCCGACTTCAGGGTTTTGAAATCCCCGGCCACCGTGTCCAGCTTGACCTTGGCCAGGGCGTCGGTCTCGCCCCTGACGTTGCGCAGCTGGCCCTCCAGCTTGTGGTATCCGTCCAGCTGGTTCATCAGCACGAGGACGGACTTCGAGGCGATCATGCCGTAGTTTTCGGTCACCTCGTTGACGCCCCAGCCGGCCGCCTTGGCCGCTTTCAGGGTGCCGATCAGGTCGGTCTCGGCCGTGCCCAGCTCACGCGCCGCCTTTTTGTTGCGCACCATGGCCTGGCGCAGGTCGGTGCCTGAGTCACTGGCCTTGATGCCGGCATTGGCAAGGGTGCCAATCAGCGCCGCCAGTTGCTCCACGTCATACCCGAGCTGTGAGGCGATAGGGGCGGCGTAGCGCATCGACTCGCCCATCATCTCGATATTAGTGTTGCTGCGGGTGATGGTGCCGACCAGCACATCATTGAAGCGGGACAGATCCTGAACGCCCATGCCCATGGCGGTGAGGGAGTCGGTCACAATGTCCGACGCCCGGCCCAGATCGAGTCCGCCGGCAGTCGCCAGATTCAGCACGCCCGGCAAGGCGGCGACGGCCTGCTCGGCGCTCCACCCGGCCATGCCCATATACTTCAGGGCCTCGGCCGACTGCGTGGCGCTCCACTCGGTGGTTTCGCCGGCCTGTTTGGCGGCAGCCGCGAGGGCCTGAAACTCCTGCTCCGACGCCCGCATGACGCCGCGAACCGTCGCCATTTCGGATTCGAAGCGGGCACCGGTGCTGACCATGGCGGTGGCCAGCCCGCCGATCCCCGCCACGCCCGCCAGGGAGGCAAACGAGGTGGTCACCCCGCGCACGGCGGCAAGCGAGCGCTGGCCGAACTGCTGAGTGGTGTTCTCGGCGCTCTTCAGATCCTTTTTGTACTGGTCCGTTTTGGCACGGATCACAACGTCAGCGGTTCCGAGTCTCATTTTTTCGCCATCCTCTTCTTGGCGTCTTCCGCCCGCACCCGCTCAACCTCGGCGGCCAGCAGCTGCACATCCCGAACACACTCCGCCGCGTCGTCCACCCCGGCCAGCCGGATCGCATCCATCAGCGGCACCGGAACCACGGCGGAACACTGGCAGTAAATGGTGATGGGGCCTTCAATATCGTCCGTCATCGGCGGGCGGCAGGTGGCGCAGGGCGGCTCGCCGCCAAACTCCGCCCAGGTGAATTGGCAGGTGGGACAGTCGAGGCGGTCAATACCGGACAGCCACTCCGCCCACCTGATCAGTTTTTTTCGCGCGCCTCGTCCTGCTTCTTGATCTCGGCCGCCAGCTTGCGCCGGCAGTCCTGCACGAACAGCACGAGCGCGGCGAAGTCCGCCTCGGATAGCTCGCGGCACAGGCGGAGCCTGTTTTCCGCGGTGCATTCGAGGGGTGCGCCGTCAGCGTCAAGAATGTTTTTCCACCCGGCGACGGCCTCGGCGATCACCCGCTCCCGCTCGCCTGCCCCGTCGGTTTCGAAGATCGGGATCGGCTCCAGCTCGCCGGATTCGCCCTTGCGGAACTCAAAGCGGCGCTTGCTGGTCGCCTCGGTGATCTTGGCGATTTCGCCGGCGCGAAGGTGTTTGATTTCAAAGGCCGCACCGTCGGGATCGCCCGGCAGGTCAAACCATGCCTGTGTCATTTTCTGGAGTTTCATGCGTCACCCTTCAAAAAAAAAGCCGGCTACCCGCAGGCGACCGGCCCGGTTTTGGCTGGCTGCTGGTTACTCGGTCACGCCGATCTGACCGCCGTGGATCCTGGTCCCGGCCAGCGCCGATTCGGCCGTCAGGGTTCTCACCTTGGCCGTTACCGTCAGGGTGCCGGCCGCGACGGCGGTGACGATGCACGCAACGTCGTCATTACTGGTGCTGCCCTCGATGATGATGGTGTCGCCCACGGAGAAGCCGGCGGTGACAAAGCCGCTGCCGGAATCGGTGATCGTGGTCGTGGTGAACGCCAGCGTGGCGCCGCTGACGTGGGCGTCGAAGCGGGCCAGCAGGCCCTGCACCAGCAGGGTGGCCGAAAACGGGATGACGCCGGACTTGGTGACCTCGGTGCCGGCCACGCCCTTGACGTAAATCACGCTGCTGTCATCGTTCGCCAGGTCGGGCGCCCAGAAGTCGGACTCGTTTTCGTACAGGCGCAGGTTTGGCAGCCCCTCGTTGTCGAACAGCCGCTGGCGCAGGACGGTCTGGCCGGTCGAGTCGTTGCCGACATAGTTGCCGGCCAGTGCGCCTTCGGTCCACTTGGCCGAGGTGGGGACGGTGAAGTCGAAATCCTGGTCAAATTCCTCCACGTCGATGGTGTTGCGCTCAACGCCGGGGATGGTCAGGCTGTTCAGGCCCTTGATGGTGGTGGTGCCAATCGCTGCCTTGGCCTTGGCGCCCTTCTGGTAGTTGGGTGTGCTCATTTATGTCTCCTGAATGATGGTGGAAAACTCGATGGCCGCCGCCCATAGGTCGCCATCGCGCCAGGGCGGGGTCTGCATTTCGCGGGTGATCATGATGTCGTAGCCGTTGACGGTCAGCACCGCGCCATCGAACAGCGCCCGGCAATGGCTCAGGATCACGGCAACCTCCTGGTAGGTGCCCGAGCCGTAGACGTTCACCTGAAAGCTGAAATCGTCCAGTTCCTCGCTGAACGTGTCGGTGGGGAGGCTGGTAACGCCGAAGAACACCGCGTAGGGGGTCGCCCCTTGCGGCAGGGCCTCGCCGTAGGAGAACCGGCCGCCGATGGCGCTGTAAAAAGCGTTGTGCGGCTCGGTCGCGAACAGGGCATGAAGGGCGTTGAAAAAGGCGTTCATTGCTTCAACCTATTTCTGAACTTTTCTTGGACAAGTGTTCGGTTTCTTTTAAGTGACGGCCGCAGGTAAGGCTTCGCCTTGATTGGCCTGCGAGACTTCCCCTTGCGTTTTCCGGCCCGGTAGGTCGTGCCAGGAGTGCCAAGCTCGACAAATCGCGCAACGTGCCCGAGCTTGTCGCCGCCTGCCTTGACATAGGCCCCGATCGCATCTGGCTTTTCCCATGTGGCAACCTCGATGGTGTTTTTCAGCTCGCCAGAATCCACCGGGCAGAGCCGCCGGGCGTCGGTTGCAATAGCCTCGGCACCCTCGCGGATTGCCTCGCGGCATTCGCCCCTCACCTCGGCGGTCAGTTGCGCCCCGTTCCAGTCCAGCCGAAAGTTGCTCATTTCAGTTCCTCGCACAGCAGGTCGAGGTAGAGGTTCGCTTCCTCGGGGTTGACGATGCCCTTGATCTCGAAGGAGCGGCCGTCGAACAGGACGCGCATGGTCTCATTGATGCCGGGCCGGTAGTCGATTCGGATATTGTGCGTCACGGTCACGCCCTCGCGCATGTTCTCCCGCGCCTCGCGGGCCGACGTGGGCCAGATGGCCGCCCGCGTCGTGCAAACGGACGTCACGGCCTTGTCAATCACACCGCCCGCGCCGATGGCCTCGCCGTCGGCCACAATGGTGGCCGGGTGACGGAATGCTGCCCGTGGTGTCCGTTTCAAAACCGCCTCCAGATTCTCCACGGCGTCAGCAGCGCCTCAACCGCCCGCGTGTTGTACCGCTGCACGTCCGAAACGCTCTCCCGGTTCTGGTAGAGGTCGGCGAGCAGGATCTTGATCGCCGCCTTGATCGGCTCGGGCACGGTCTGGCCGACGCAGGTCCATTCGACGGTGCCATCTGTTACGGTGCCGCCAATCGCAACCGGCCAGGCCGGTTCGGTGGTGCCGGTATCGCCCGCCGTGGCGCATTGGTACGCCAGGCCGTTTGCCGTGGTCGGCGTTACGGCATCGCCTTCCACGGTGGCCGTCTCCGCCGCCCAGGTCTCGCCCGCGTGCCAGCCGCAGGTGAAGCGAATCCGCACCGGGTTGACCGGCCACGGGTCCGCGTCCGGCCACTCGCCGCCCTCCGGCAAGGCGATGAACCCGGCGTCGTCGGTGTCGGAGACGGTGCGATAGTTCGCCGCGTCCCATTCGGTTTCGGCCTCGGTCGTGTCGGTGTAGTAGACACCCCCCACGGATTGCAGGCTTCCCCAGGGGAGGTACAGCCGATCCTCCCCTGGGAAGCCGCCGGGGTAATAATCCCATGTCTGCGTGACCAGCCTCCGGCCCGTCTCCTGCTCGGCGGCGGTGATGGCGGAAAGCAGCAGCGCATGAATCAGCGTGTCGTCGTTGTCGTGGCCGAGATTCAGGTGCGCTTTTGCCTCGGCCAGCGTTACCGGCGGACGGGACGTTCCGGAAACCCGTTTGCAGATCATGGTTTGCTTACTCCTTAGTCAACAGTGGCCGACGGCGGGGCGGCCTGCTGGTAGCGGCCTTCGAGCAGGTAGGTTGCCTGCACGATGTTGGCCGCGTTGCTGGCCCCGGCCTTGACGCAGATGCAGTCGTAACCGTCGCCCAGCGTTACCGGGTCGATCTCGAAAATGACCTGCTTGTTCTTGACGGCGGCGGAGGTGGTGAACGCCACGGCGTCGGTCTGCCGGGTCAGGGTATCGCCGGCGGCCGTGTCCTCGTTGGCCCAAAGCTTCGCGGCGGTGGTGATGGCCGTCGAGCCGGTGCCGTCAACGGCGGTGGCCTTTTCCAGCGTCAGGGCGACGGTCGCGGCGTTGCCCTGGGTGAGGGACACGGCCACGATGGCGCGGGTGCAGTGCTTCAGGCTGACATAATCGCCGTCAACGGCGCTGCCGCCGGCCTGCGGCGCGATGGCTTCGACGATCTTGAACTGCTCGCAGAGTGCTTTCATTTGTGGGGCTCCTTATCCTTGGCGGCCGGGCGTCCGGTCGCGGTTTCTCTTTTTTCGGCCTTCGGGCTGGTGGCCGCCTCGACGGCCGCCGGCTTTTCGCCGGTGAAAAATCTGGCCTTGCCAAGGCCGATCAGGCGACGGGCCAGGGTGATCTCGATATCCTTGACCTCCCCTTTCTTCCAGCCGTCATGGTCATTCAAAAATTCAATAATCATGGTGCGCTCCCTTTCAAGAGGACCAGGCAGCCGGTCCTCTTGATTATTCCCTTTTGGGAATTATTAGGCCCGATTAGCCAGCGCGACGAAGTGCGACAGGGTGTTGGTGCCGTTCTTCGGCGTGATGGCGGAGGCCAGCACCGGCTGGCCGTCGAAGCGATAGGTGAAGCGGAAGGCCGCCTCGTCCTCGACGAACTTGACGTGCATCGACACGTCTTTTTTCATCGCGCCTTTGTCGATGGCGACATACTGGCCGAAATCGCACAGCATGATGTCGCCCTTGTCGCCCAGGGTCTGCGCCTGCTCGATGGCAATGACCGGCCGGCCAAACAGCGTCCCGTAGGGAGAAGCCGAAGCGCCGCCGGGGGGCAGGTAGACGGGGCCGCCGCCAGCCGTGCCGACAGCCAACGACATGGTGAACAGCTGTGGCTCGATGTCCTGGTTGATGATCCAGACCGCGTTGCGGCGGCTGGAGGCAATCATCCGCGCCCACATTTTGCAGATGTTCTCATATTTCACGGTGTCCGCCGTCTGACCGCTTTCCTTGGCGACCGTGACCAGCGAACCGGCGTTCATGATGCCGAGCGGCTGCCCGGCCCCGGTGCCGTTAATAACGGCGTCGGTGATGCGGAAGTCGAACTCACTCTGGAAGCCGGTGGAGATAACCGATTCCAGCGCGGTGGCGTCGGCCAGGAGCTCGTCGGTGGCGTAGCACAGGCCAATCAGCTTGTTGAGCTTCAGGTCGATCTGGCGGAACTTGGGTTTACTGCCGGTGGCGCTTTCGGCCTCGCCCTTCCAGTAGGAAACGATGCCGCCGGCCCGGCTGCCATTCGCCCGGCTGGTTTCGTCCAAACCGTTGATGGAGAGCGAATTGGCCGCGCCGCCCAGGGTGATCTTGTTCAGCCGCTTGGGAATCTCGCCGTTCTCCCACACGTTTTTCAGCAGGCCGGTTGCGTGTTCGGTCTGCACCAAAAAGCCGCCGTCGGCGCCGACACCCTCATTGAGCCCGCTGGCGCGGGTGGTGATCAGGCGTGGGTCAACGGATCGCTCGGAACTGCACGCCCGGCGCACGGCGACGAGCATCTCCCCGAAGCTGTGGAACTTGTCGCGGGTTTCCTGCTCGTCACGGCCAACCTCAATGCGGCTGTGACTGTTGGGATCCGGCTTGATCACTTCGCCTTTTGGTTTTTCGACCCGACTGATAATGTTCTGGGTGCGCTCCTCCAGGGCAATCTGCTTTTCCAGCTCCTCCACCTGGTCGAGATGATGCGCCATGTTCTGCCGCTCCTCCTTGGAGGGGTCGCGGCTTTCGGCCCGGCAGGTAGCGCGGATTTCGCCCACCTTGCCAAGATGCTGATTAACTTCTTCACGCATTACGGTCAGTGTCTTCATGGTCAGAAATTCCTTTTCCAGTCGTTGAGTTGGTTGAATCTTGCCTCAATCTCTTCTGCCGTCGGCGGATCAGCGGCCATTGGGCTTGATTCCTCGCCGGTTGGAGCCTGCCCGGTCTCATTGGAGCCGGTCGGCGGGTTATGGTTGGTGTTTGCGGCGCGGGCTGCCTCCAGGCTACGGAAAGCAACCTCCAGCCCAACGTCCCGGATCCCTGCCTTTGCATCCAGATAGGCCGGAAACACCACATAGCTAAAATCGTAAAGCTTCCCTATCTTGCGGACCGTCCGCACCGGGGTGTCCTTATCCAAATCGCTCCACTCGTCCTCTAAAACGGTGAAACCAAAGCTCATTTCCCGCACGTCGCCGCGCTCGATGGACTCCAGCAGGGCGTCGACAAAGGCGTTTTTCCTTGGCGGGTCCGCCTCGATCTCGACGCCCTGGTCGGTTTCGATGGCACGTAGAGTGCCGGAAGATTGCCGGGCAATCGGCAACAGGGTTTTTGATTCGTGCCCGTACAGCAGCAGTGCGTCCGACGTTTTCAGCGCCTCGGCAGCTGCTCCGGGTGCGATATATTCAAAAAAACCCATATTCTCGGAGCTGCGGTTATAAACAATCGGCATTCCCACCAGCTTTTTTTCTCCGTTTTCAGCGGCGCGGACCTTGATATCAAAAGCCCGCCGCTCGATCTTGTTTTCCATCTTCACCCCGCTGTCAGATAGCAATCACAACCGCGATGCAGCGGCGGATGCGCCTTGGTTCCGTTGATCGGCATGGCGTCCTTGCCCTCGGGCGTGATCTCCTGCCCGTTTTCCACATAGGACTGGCCCCGGACAATCCTTTTGCCGTTCAGCTCCTTGCAGTAGGGGCAGGTTTCAGCCCCACGAACACGCCAGACCGTGCCCAGGCCCGCCGCAAAAACAACGGCCTGATAAACGGCATTGCTGGCCCGCGTCGTTTCGTTCCGGGCGATTTTTTCCGGCCTGGTTTCGCGCCATTCATCCACACGCTGTTCCAGATCGGCTATTGCTCCGGCCAAAAGCGCCCGCAACTGACCCTCGGATGACTCAATGTGTCGCTCGGCGTACCGGGCCACGAAGTCGTCAATCAGCTTCCTGACTTCCGCGCGGTCCGGGTCAATGCCGACCTCATCGCCGGCCGCGTCGCGGATCGCCTCGCAGAAGCTCCGCAGGACCGGCCCCATTTTTTGCCGGATGTACTCGGGAAAATCCCGGTAGAACTCTCCCAGCCATTCGTCCATCGACCGGAAGGCGCGGCCGGCGGTCATTTTCGTTACCTGCGCCTTGACGGCCTTGGCCTCGCGGTTGACCACCGCTTCGGCTGCGCTGCGGATCAACGGATGATACTGTTTGGCAATCCGGTCGCGGACCAGGATTGACCGGGTTTCCCGCGCCGATTTCCCGTCCCGGCGCTCGACGCTTCGCCCCTCTTCGCCGGGTTGGGGCGC
The DNA here is from genome assembly GCF_900101955.1 of Desulfuromonas thiophila. Classification (NCBI taxonomy): domain Bacteria; kingdom Pseudomonadati; phylum Thermodesulfobacteriota; class Desulfuromonadia; order Desulfuromonadales; family Desulfuromonadaceae; genus Desulfuromonas; species Desulfuromonas thiophila. The sequence goes on from NZ_FNAQ01000005.1 coordinate 18,523, forward strand.
GGGCTCCTTCGCTATCTGCGCGGCCTGGTCGGCGGGGATGAAGTTCAGCGGCACATAGGTTTTGTCGCCCTCGCCCGCGGGCAGGGGGTTCATATTCTCCTTGCCCCGGATCTCGTCTTGCGTGATCGCGCCGACCTGCCAGAGCTTGGTGTAAAAATCCGCCCGCGCCTGGCTGTCGCCACGCAGGAGGCCGGCCAGATTGAACTCGAAAAAAAACCCGGCCAGACGTTCGGCGCGGGTCAGTAGTTGTTGGTTGATGCAGCACTCCCAGCGCCTGACCCAATGGATCAGGCAGGCGTCGATATAGTGCTGGTTCTCCTGTTCCAGGTTGTTGTAGTTGCTGTTCGCGCCGTGGATGGCGATTTTGTGCGGCGGGACGTGGTACATGCCGCAGATTTCGATTTTCTGGAAGTTGCGCGTCTCCAGGAATTGGGCGTCCTCCAGCGGTATCGTCAGCGGCTTGAACTCCTCGCCGTTGGAGAGCACCATCAGGCTGTGAGCCTTGCCCAGCCCGGCCCACTGCTCTTTCAGCGCGGCGTGATACTGCCCCGCCTTCTCGCCGAGCTTGACCCCCTGCGGAAACTGCACGACGCCGGTCGGGTGCGTGCCCTCGCCGAAGTATCTGGCACCGAACTGCTCCACGCCCAGGCCCAGGCCGACCGCCTCGCGGGCGACGGAAATCTGGGACATGCCCTTGAGCCCGTTGAAGCCGAAGCCGGGGACGTGGAAAATCTCGTCGCGTCCCCTGTCAACCGTCCTGCCGCCCGCGTCCCATCTGTAACGTAGTTCCCCCGCGCCATTCCGGTACACCTCGACATTGCCGGGGTTGTCAAGCGGCCAGATTTCAACCACTCGGTTACGGTCGTTCCGCCGCACCAGGCTGTAATGGTTGCCCCACAGCAGGTTCTGGCCGATGCCCGCCTCGCGCCAGTTGAAACTGTTGATTTCATCATTTGGGGCGTTGTGGAGCAGGTCGTAAATCACCTGGTCCGTGACCGTGTCCTTGCCGCCGTCCCTGCGTTTCCGGTACAGGTTGAGCGGCAGTCGGGCCACGTCGCCGGCAATCAGGGACACGCAGGCATAAATGGTCAGGTATTTGATGGCCGTCTCTTCGCTCACGCGGACGCCGGCGGACGTTGCCTGCTGGGCGCCGAACGGGAAATACCAGTAGTCGTCAAGGGGTCCGGCCGGACGCGACCGCCTGAAAATCTTGTCAAAAAGTCCCATTAAACCCCCATCGGCATTGAAATCTCGCCGCCGTCCTCGACCATGGCCCGGCACATGGCGTTGATCGTCGCCACCGCGCCGTCGATCTTGTTTTCGTCGCCCTCCTTGAAGGGGAAGACGTTGTCCTTTTTGTCCTTGCGGGCCATCGTGTTGGCGAAGCACCAGTAGGTGACCGGGTTACCATCGTGGTGGAGATTGCCCGCCGAGATGATCGCGTCCAGCTCCTTCATCGGCTCGGAGAGCATGTTGACCGTCTGGCTGATCTCGGTGACCGCGATGCCCTCGTTTTCCAGCCCGGAGACGAGCTGCTGCGCGTTCCAGGGGTCGTTGCAGACCTCGCCGCCGCCGTTATCGGCGCCGGAAAGATCGTGATCCCTGGCCAGCTGCTTGATATCGTCCTCGATATGGCTGTAATCGATCCGGTTGCCGGGCGTCGTCATGATGTAACCGTCGTGCGCCCAGCCGGCGTAGTGGGCCTTGTCTTCCCCCCTGGTTTCCTCCTCGGGAAGGTAGTAGCGCGAAAAAAGAAAATAATCCGGCCCTTTGCGGAACAGGATCATCAGCGCCGCCAGGTCTTTCTTGGCCGCCAGGTCGAGGCCGACATAGGCCGGTTCGCCAAAAAAATCATTGATGTCCAGGGTTGAATCGGCACATTTCTCGAACTCGACCATGTTGAAGAACGCCTCGCCGGCGTTGCTCCAGATGTTCAGATGCTTGCACTTGAGGATGTTCTGCTTCCGCGCGTCGCGGATCGCGGTTTGGTGCTGGCGGCGAAGGTAATCCTCAAAAACGGAAACCCCGTAATTCGGATTCGCCTTCTTCCAGACCTCGAAATCCGTCCAGTCGTCGTCGGCGTCAACCGTATAAATCAGCGCGAACAGCTGATCGTCCACGACCTCGCCAGACAGCACCTTGATGGCCTGCTTGCGCCGGTGAAAGCAGGGGCTGGCGGTGTTGGTTCCGGCCGTGGTGATCACCGCTAAAAGCGGCTGCTCGCGGCTCCCCATGCCGGTGGCGAAACAGTCGTACATGTGATCGTTCTGGTGCTCGTGGTATTCGTCGACAATGCCGCAATGCACCGACGCGCCGTCGCCCGGCTTGCCGATGACCGCCTCGAACCGGCTGCCGGTCGCCATCGAGTAGATGTTGCCGGGGTTCTTGTCGGTGCCGCCCAGCTCCACGCCGAACCGCTGCCGATAGCCGGGCAGTTTCTTCGCCATGAGCCAGGCCGGCCGGAAAACCTCCATCGCCTGATCAAGCGAGGTCGCGCCGCTGTAAACCTCCGCGCCGGGTTCTCCGTCGGCGGAAAACATATAGTTGCCGATGACCGCGCCGAGGGAACTTTTCGCGTTCTTCCTCGGGATTTCCCAATAAATTTCACGAAATCGGCGCTTGCCGTCGCCCTTTTTGAGCCAGCCGAACAGGACGCACAGCGCGAAGCACTGCCACGGCTCCAGCGTGATCGGCCCGCCCGCCCACTTGCCCTTGACGTGTGGCATCAGCTCGGCGAAGCCGCAGACCCGCTGCGCCGCCGCCGCGTCCCACCGGTACGGAAAGGCGGCCGTTTTTTCCCGCTTCAGGTCGTCAAGGTGGCGCTTGCACGCCTGAACGACATACAGGCAGGCCGGAACCTTGCCGGCCACCACGTCGCGGGCATGGCGGTTCGCCTTGTTGACATGCGGGTGTTTTTCCTTAGCCACCGAACGCGCTCCAGGGGTCCGCCGTTTTCTTCTTGCCCTCGCCGGCGCAGACCTTCGCCCGGCTGCTCGGCGTCATGCCGAACTCGGTCAGGAATTTGTGGCACTGCTCCATCGCCTTGTTCGCCACCCACATGGCCGGAGAGGTCTGGACGTTGCCGTTGATCGTTTTGTAAAGCTCGCCCTTCTCCGCGATGATTTTTTCGTACTTCACCCACCGCCCGTAAGCCTGGCAGTACATGGCAAGCTCGGTCCGGTCCAGTTCCGTCAGCAGGCCCAGCCGGTCCAGCTCAACGGTTATCCGGCCCCACTCCTCCAGTGCCTCGGCCGAAAGGTGCGGCGGCGGATCGGGGATACAGGCTTCAGGTTCCGGCTCACTGCTATTACGCCGGTCGGCCCGGTCGGTTCCCTTGAGGATGTGAAGTTTCGTTGGGATTTTTTTACGTCCTGCCACTTGCCACCTCGCTAAACGGTCGGCCTGTCGCCTCAAGCACCGCCGACTTTCCCGTAAAATGCTGCCAACGCCGCACAATCACGTCGCAAAACAGCGGGTCCAATTCTACCAGGCGCGCAAGGCGGCCATGCGCCTCGCAGGCGATGAGAGTAGACCCGGACCCCGCGAAGAGATCCAAAACAATATCGCCTTTGCGAGTTGAATTCTTCAGCATCGAAGCAATTAACTCCGGCGGTTTCATCGTCGGATGGTCGGCCGAGGATCTCGGCTTTTCCGCCCGGAACAGCGACGAGCAGACCGGAGTCGCCCGCAGATTTTCGCCAGAAATAATTAAGATTTCGCCCCCGACCGTCACCGTCACCGACCCATCGTCATTTACCGCGAACGCGGACCCACCACCATCGACCAGGGTGGTTTGTTTCCGGCCACCGTACCACCTGTGCGCCGCACCAGGCTTCCATCCGTACAAAATCGGCTCGTGCTGCCACTGGTAGTCGGACCGCCCAAGTACTAAAGAGTTCTTCGCCCAAACCAGACACCCCGACAGCTTGAATCCGGCGCTCTGGAACGCCGACCGGAACGCCAAGCCCTCTGTGTCGGCGTGCGCGACATAGATCGGAGCACCGGGCTTCATTACCGCGAATGAGGACTCGAACGCCCCGCGCAGAAGATCCAGAAACGCCTCCGCCTTAAGGTTGTCATTCTTAATTTTTCCGGCCTGCTTGGATTCGTAGTTAACGTTATAGGGGGGGATCTGTCCAGCATGCGTCCGCCATTACGCCGCCCATAGCCCGGTCAATATCTGTGATGACCGTCGCGTCACCGCAGGTCAACCGATGCTGGCCCAACAACCACACATCGCCCTCCAACGAAACCGCGACTGACTCGAGCGGAGGCCCCTCGTCCCTGTCCAACGGGGTGTCCGATTCTTCCTGTAGGTCAAAGCCCGTCAGCAGCGTGTCGAACCCCTCCGCCCGCAGCGCCTCAAGCTCAACCCGGACCAGCGCCTCGTCCCATGTCGCGTTTTCGGCGATCCGGTTGTCCGCCAGGATGTATGCTTTCTTTTGCGTCTCGGTCAGGTGCGCCAGCTCGATTGCCGGCACCATTTCGAGCCCCAGCTTCCTTGCCGCGAGCAACCGGCCATGGCCGGCGATGACACCCTTTTGGCCGTCGCAAAGTATCGGGTTGTTGAATCCGAACTCCCGGATTGACGCCGCGATCTGCGCGACCTGTTCATCGCTGTGCTGGCGCGCGTTGTTGACATACGGGATCAGGTCCGTGACCCGCATCGCCCTGACTTCGATCACGTTTTGCCCCCCCCCTTCAAAATGGCACAGCGAAAAAAAGGCTGCCCGTCCGGTCTATAGCGTTAAAATCACAGCGATTTTGACCGCCCTACCCCCGTACTTGCCCACCAGGCGCGCCAGGTTGCCCCGTGTCGCGTTTTTCTTGCGAGAGGCGGGGGTAAGCCTACCCATTGCCGAAGCCGCCGTCCTCGCGGGCCGTCTTGGCCGAGTGGCACCGATGGCACAACGCCTGAAGGTTGCCCAGGGCCCAGAATTTTCCCTTATCGCCCTTGTGCGGCTCGATGTGGTCGACGTCCGTCGCCACCGTCACCCGGCCTCGCCGTTGGCACTCGGCGCACAGCGGATGCTCGGCCAGGAACGCGGCCCTCAGCTTGCGCCACCGGTGGCCGTAGCCACGCGCCGCCGCCGATCCCCGTCGCCGGTCCTGCTCGTTCGCCGCCTGCTTCCTCCTCGGCTCGCACCGGTCACAGTACCCGCCGGCATTGCGCGTTGGGCGCCTGCAACGCCTGCATGGTCTCGCCGGTGAGGTTGGCATCCTGGCCCCAAAATACGAACGCCCGACGGGAAGCCGCCGGGCGTTTTGATGTTGTTTTTTAGTTTTTTCGTGCTGCTCACACGAATTCCACGATGACATTTTTGTATCACAAAAACCCTCTGCATGAAAACAGGTTTTTTTCACACTGTCATTTTTTTTACGGCCGCTCCAGATATCGGTCTCCCTCGGCCAGCAGCTGGCGAGCGGACAGCCGGGAATAGAACCCCCGCATCGCCCCGCCACACTGGCGAATCTCCAGGCACGTCCATTGCCCCTCTGGCGCCAGGTGCGCCCGGATGACCAGCTTCCGCAGACAGTCAATCGCCGGCAGGCAGGCCAGGTAATCCACCGCCCACTCGATGATCGGCCGCTGGCCCGGCAGGCTCGACGACTGCACCCGGGTGGCCGCCGCGTGATCCATCGCCTTGCAGCCATTGCACTCCAGGGCCTCCACCGCCAGTCCGAACACGTCCTTCTGATGCTGCGTCAGCGCCATTGCATCCTCCTTCGCCTCGCCCGGCTTCCGGGCCAAGAATCAAACCCCGAGGTAATCCCTGACCACCGCTACCGCCTCACGCCAGCCCCGGCAGACCTCCACCCGGTAGCCCTGCGACCGCAGTAGTTCGTGGAACCGCTTCTGCTCGGCCGACACCGTTCCGCCCGCCTTCCGCTTCATCTCGATCCGCAGCCCGCAGCACTCACCACGCCGGACAGGCAGGTCGATGTCGGGAACGCCAGGCCGCAGCCCTTGCCCCTTCAGCCTTGCCCGCAGACTCGGCGATACGCGAATGCCGTTCATCGAGCCGTTGGCCAGCTGCAGCTCGGGGATCCGGATCTGGTTCGAGATGACCCACCGGAAAAATTGCTCCTGCTCCCATGACTCCAGGGGTGTTTGGTTTTTCATTTTTCTCCTCCCGTCTTTCGGGTCTCCCACTCCCAGGGAGGAGAGAGACCCTTTCAAGGGACTCTCTCTCCCTTAAGGGAGAGTGCACAGACTGCACAGTCTAAGTATTTGTTTTTGCGCTACTTTTGTCTGTGCAGTTGACTGTGCAGCGACTGTGCAGTGCACAGTCTAAGTTGTTGTTTTTAAAAGGTTCGTCTGTGCAGTGTGCAGTGCACAGTCGTCAAACTGCACAGTCAACTGCACAGACGATTTCGGGGGAAAACGTATGTTTTCGAGCCGCGTGCCCCACCCTCGATTTCAACGATCAGGCCGCAATCGCGGGCGTCGAGAATCCTGCCAATTGCCGCGCGCTGCTGGATTCCGCCCTCTTCCGCCACCATCAAACCGAACGTCCTCTGCCCCTCGATCCGTCCACCGGCCTGCGTCAGAACATCGACCACGCATTGCAGCCGTTCATCCTCGACCCTGGCGGCCTTGTGCTCAGTCAGCTCGAACGATAGACCCATCGTCCTGGTGATATAGAAGGGATCCGCCTGCTCGAAGTTGCGGGCCTTGTCGTGGATAACCCTGATCCGGGCCTCGCCGTCCTCAACGCGGTCCAACTCCAGTTCAAGAGCGTTCGCCGCCCAGTCCCGAATCGCTCCCGCACCTCGGGTTTTCCCACTGCCCTTCGTGGTGTGGTGGGTAACAACCACGGTCACGCCGGTATCGGCCAGCGCCGCCATGAACGCGTCCAGGACGCGCCGCATCTGCGTGTTGTCGTTTTCGTTGACGGGATTGAACGAGATCAAAGGGTCGATGAACAGAACGTCGGCGCCGGACCACCGAATGGCCCTCACGATCTCCGCATGGAACGCTGGATCGTCCAGCTTCCCAACCACCCGGCATTTGGCATCGTCATACGGCGCACCCAGCATAAAAACACGGTCGTTCGCCAGCTCCGGGTTGTCCGTCAGGAGTCGGCCCAGCCGGTCCCGTTGCGCGAAACCATCGACCTCCGCCTGAACGATAAGCGAGACGGCGGGGCGCGGCACCCTGTAGCCCCACAGCGGGCCGCCGCTCGCCAGAACGTGCGCCAGATAGTTGACCAGCAGGCTCTTGCCGATACCGGCCGGGCCGGAAATCAGCAGGGACTCACCCCGGCCCAGCAGCCCGTCGATGATCGGCTCCGGCGACTCCCTGTCCATTTGCAAAAGGCTGCTGACGTTGATCGGGGAAAAGCTCGGCGCCTGCCAGATCCGCCGCGGGATGTAGGGATCATAGACGTATGACATCGCCGCCTCGGCCCGAAGCGTCCTCAGTACCGATATCGCCTCCTCGCTCTGGACGACGCCGATATAATGGCCGTCGCCGTCGTTGGCGTAGCCTTCCCGCCAATCTTCCGACATGCCGAAAAAGATATTCCGGCAGCCTTTTTCAAACCCATCGAAAAAGATGAAATTCGGGTACTCCTCGCGGTGCTCGGCAATCCGCGTCAGCTGCTTGTTCTCGCCGAAGCAATCCAGGGAAACGCCCTTCGGCACCTCGTTTTCCGCCGCGAACGCTTCCATTTTCTCCTGGTTCCAGAACACTAAAACCTTACTCATGGCTGCTTTCCTTTCCGTTGTTGGTGGTGTTTTGTCGAGGCTTCGGCCACCCTAAAAAGGTATTGCCACCAGGACGATTCTCGGTCGCCCAATGGCGGAATCGCTCGCCTCGACTTCATATAATCTTTTCTCATTGATCAGTTTTTCAATCATCCACTCCATGTCGACCGCCCGCCGGAAACCGGGAAACTTGTCTTTCATTTCCCTGGCAATCCCGTCTCCCGCGCCGCCCTTGACCAGGTCCAGCCGGGTATATTGCCGGGGGTCCAGCGTGATCTTCTCGATCAGGGCCGCCGCCATCTTTTCTTTGTGTTCCCTGCCCGGCTCGGTGTATTCCAGCACGCCACCCTCGCCCCGGCGGAAGCAGATCACCCCCGGCAGATCGGCCGCGTAGTTGGACTTTGGCGCGTCGAACAGGACATACTCGCGTGCCCGCTCAACGCCCAGCCTGGCCGCCATTTTGTCGTCCATGCGCACCAGCCCGCCCTGCCAGCGACACCCGTCCACAATGGCGGAACTGCCCCGACTCATGTTCTGGCTGATCTTCCCGGCACTGTCCTTGCTGGTGTGGTGACTGAAAAGGATGGTCAGGCCATGACGCTTCGCCAGGCCCTCAAGCGCCTGGATCCATTGCGTCGCATGTTCGCTGTTGTTTTCGTCCAGGCCGTAGAAGCGGGATTTCGGGTCGATGATCAGCAGTTCCAGCCCCGGATGATTCTTGATGGTCTGCTCCAGCCAGAAATAGGTGTCGGCCAAAACCGGCAACGATCCGTCCAGTCGCATCAGCGGCCCCAGCTCGCCATAAACGGAGGCCGCGTGCAGCTGCTCGGGAAACTGGCCGTGGCCGATATCCCACAACCGCCGGTCCAGCTCGTCCTGCGTGTCCTCGCCGACGATGACCAGGGTCTTGACGGGCGACGGCGCCCGGATCGGCCCGAAGTTGCCGCCCGCGGCCCCCGCCATCGCCAGCGACAGCAGGAAGAAGGTTTTGCCGGTCCCGCCCGTGGCCGTAAGCACCCCGATCACGCCGCGCGGGATCAAGCCCTGGTCGTTGAATTTAAAAATAAATTCGAGGGGTTTTGGCCTAAACTTCAAGCGGTTTCCAACTTGCGAACCGGCCGGGGACAACGGCGGCAGCCGCCCCCGCTCACCCGGATTTTTAATCTGCAGCGCAACGGTATCGTTACCGGCCACCGCCGCCAGATCATTGAAGTCCGACCATTTCAGGGCCTGGTCGTCGCCGCCCGGAATGCCGTCGAAACAAGGGAACACCAGCGTTGCCCCCGTGGCCTTGGCTGCCTCGCCCGCCTTGGTGATCCCGGGGTTTCCCGCCGTGAATCGGTCGTTGTCCGCGCAAATGGTCAAAGGGGTAGTGGGGCAGCGCTCCCGGAACGATCGCGCCACGGGCGGCAGATTCCCGGCGTTGAACGCGCAAATCACCGTTGCCCCCGTGGCCGCGTGAATGCTCGCTCCCGTCGCCACGCCCTCGCAGAGCATGACCCGCCCGTCGCCCGGAATGGTGAACGACAGCCCCTCGACACGGCCGCCGAACAGAAACTTCTTCTCCCCGCCCGGCTTGATGAACTGGACGTTGTGAATCGCTCCGTCGGCGTCGCGCAGGGGCGCTATCAAGTCACCCCGGCCCGTTTTCAGATCGCGACACGCCACGCCCTTTTTAACCAGATAGGGATGATCCGGCGCGGCCGGCTCCGCCCGGTCCCAGATCTCGCCCGCCTTGACCCTGGCCTCGGCCTGCAGCCGGGCCTCTTCCTCCTCCCGCTGCTTTTTGGCCCGCTCCACCGTGCGCCGGTATTCCTCCGCCTGCGCGTCGGTCAGCTCGCCGGGCCCAAACTGACACCAGTTTTGCTTGTCACCGGATTTCCAGCTGCCGAACGCGCCGGCCGACACCTCACCAAGAAAAAAAACGTACCAGCCGGCCTTGTCGCCCCGTTTGTCGATGTCAAACCGGACCAGCCGGCCGCTGGGGTCGATGCTGTCGGGGGCAAGGCCATACTCCGCCATCGCGCCCCGGAAGGCCTCGACCGGATCATCGGGAACGGCCGGCGGCCGGTAGTATTCCCTGCGCTGTTGTGACGCCACTGAAAGGTCAATCATAGGGTGTCCCGTCCTGGGAATGTGGCGTCAGAGCGAGGCTGATGGATCGCCGCTGGTGGCCCTTCCCCGACTCGCCGCGGCGCTGAACGCCTCCGGATACCGCCGCCACAGCTTCTCGACGTTGGCGTCCAGCACCCGCAAAAAATCGCCCCCTGCCGCCTCGCACATGGCGGACAGAACCCGCAGCAGGTAGCCGACGGCCGTCCGTAGCGTATCGCCCCGGCCGGCTGGGCCAGGTAGGACGCAATGGAAGCAGAGCCGGATATTGTTGACCCCCGTCCAGGCGTCCAGGGCCAGCGCCTCCAGGTCCCGCTGCCGGCAGGACGACAGCCGCCAGCAACCGCCCAAATCGCCACACTCGGCCGTCGTGCAGATCGCCGCCAGATACCAGCAGCAATCCCCCACCTCCTCCGGCAGCTTGGCCAGGTCGTGGCCGTGGTAGAGGTGCTTTTTGATGACGTCGATCACCTCGCCCACCTCGCCCATGATGCCGAGCAGGTAATTGTTCAGCGGATTCTCGGTGTCCCGGTTCAGCGTCCGCGCCGCGTCTTTTTGGTACTGGTTCAGAATTTTCCTGACAGCGTTGTCCATGTCTTGCCCTTCCTTTTTCCCATTTGGGAATTCTGGGGCCAAAAAAAATCAGGCCAGCCCGTGGCATCGTTTCCGCCACGAGCACCACTTGCATTGATAAAAGTTGGGGTCTTGGCTCAGCCTCGGCAGCTGCTCCCCCGCCAGGCACGCCTGGAGGATCCGCCCCGCCTTGGCGTCCAGCGCGGCCACCGCCTGCGGGTTGTGGGGCACCGCCTCCCAGTAAATTTCCATCGTATCCGCATTGACCGCCGAAAATAGCGCCGGGTTTTCAGTCAGGCCGAACCGATCCATGTAAACCTGGCACTGTGCCCAATAAACGGGCTTCTCCTTGCGCAGCCCGTGGGAAGAGAGCGCCCGCCAGTCATCGGCCTTGATGCACTTGTTCTCCCACAAGCGGGGGAACGGCCCAAACGACTCCGGCCCGCCGGTCAGTATCCCGTCGCAATGGCCCTGGAACAGCCCGTCGAAGTCTGAAAAACCGAACTGCCCGCCGCCCTCGTCCTCGATCAGGATCGTCACCCCCGCCAGTTGCAGCCACCGCACCACCGCCGCCTCGGCCCAGTGCCCCCGCTCAAAAACCCGCAGGATCCGGCCTGGAAAATCCTTCTCCGGATCCTTCGGCGTGGCGAAAACTTCATACTGCAGCTGCCGCTCGCACTCCACGCCCAGGCGGGAGCCACCCAGGTAGCGCCGGGCCTCCTGCTGGTCGCGTTCGGCCTCCAGCGCCGCATCGATGATCGGGTTCAGGCGGCCTGAAAGCATTTTTTTGGATGTCAGGTCAATCACGGGCTCCTCCCTTCGGCCGTGCCCCCAACCCGCGCCGGTCGGGAACATATCGCGCCACAATCTCCTCCGGCGCTCCCAACTCGGCCAGCGTCTGCCGCAGTGACCGGCCCCCAGGCGTCCACCAGCGATATTGCGGATGACAGTCTGCCGGAAAGATCAGTTCTCCCCTCTCAATCCGTGGCGGCTGCCAGCCATCCACCGGCACCGCGTCCGACGGGCACGACAGCACCGCCTCACACAGGTAGATGACCTCCTCATGCGTCATGCTGAAGAACGATTTGTCCATCAACCGGCGCGCCATGAGCTTTTCAGCGAGACTTGGCAGATCGATCACGGCTTCCTGACCTTCCTTTTTTGCTTGCAATCTGTATCCTCTGAGATACGCTAGCGGCATGAATTATCTCCTGCGCAGCACCAGACAATTTGATAAATGGTTTTCCGGCATAAAAGACCGGCAGTGCCGCGCAAGAATCGCCCAGCGGATCGACGCCATGACCGTTGGGTCGTTCGGCGACCACAAACAAATCGGTGACGGTCTTTTTGAACTGCGGCTGTTTTTCGGCCCTGGGTTTCGCGTGTATTACACGGTGCGTGGGCGCGAAATCATTTTTCTGCTGGCCGGTGGCGATAAATCGACGCAGAAAAAAGATATTGCTCTGGCACAGCAGCTTTTGAACCAGATGGAGGACTGCAATGATGGCCCTTGAAACACGACCCTTCGACATTGCCGAACACCTGGAGACCGAGGAAGATATCCGCGAGTTTCTCAAAGCCGCGGCGGAGGACGGCTCCCCGGACGTGTTTATCCACGCTCTGAATACAGCCGCCCGCGCCATGGGCATGACAGAGGTGGCGAAAAAAGCCGGTGTCACCCGCGCCAGCCTGTACAAATCGCTGGCCGAGGGTGGTAATCCGCGCTTTGACACCATTGTCAAGGTGACGGAAGCGCTGGGCTGCAAGCTCAAGGTGGCTTGAACGATTTGTCGGTTCACAGCACCCCCACGCCCGCCGTGGCGGCCAGGGCTTTCAGGCCGGTCATGCCGCCACCCCCATGACCCGCTCGATTGTCTGCCGGTTGAAGTTGAACGTCAGGTGCGCCGCCGCCTCGATCTTGGAATAATGGCCACCCGCGTAGCCAAACCGCCCCAGCGTCTGCTCCTGTTTCTGGCTCGCCGGGTGGCCCATCCAGCCCGCCGCCTTCTTCGCGCTGCGGCTCGTTTCGTTGGCCCGCATGAAGTCATCCGCCGATGCCACCGCGCCCACCCGGTTGGCAATGGTCAGCAACTGCGCCTCGCGCCCCTGGCCGCCGATGGCGAACCAGTTCTCACCGTCAACAGAAGTGACCGCCGCCCAGCTATCGAACCCCGTCGCCACCAGCACCCGGTCGGAGTCGAACAGCGAAATCCAGCGGAACGGCGAGTTGTTGAGCAGGTCAATCTCGATCAGCCGCAACTCCTCCAGCTCGTTATAAAAACCGCCCTCGGTCAATTCGACCTTGAACTCGTACCCGCACAGCGGACACTCCCTGACCTGGACCGGCAACTCGGCCTTGCACTCCGGGCAGCTCTTTTTCCTGGCCTCGCCCTTTTCGGCCGGGTCTTTCGCTTTCCCGAGCACCGCGTCAACGTTCAGGTCGCCGTGGGTCAGCAGGGAGATGCCGAAATCCAAAATCAGGCAATCGCGCTTCACCCGCCCCGGATACCGCCGGGGGTCGAGCTTGCGCAGGCCCCGGCCCGCCATCTGGATCATGGTGGACTTTTGGGAGCTGGTTCGCAGCAGCAGGATTGCCGAGCAAATTTGAGCGTCCCAGCCCTCGGTCAGAATCATCGGATTGCACAGCATGGGGATTTCGCCCCGGTCATAGGCCGCCAGAATCGCCCGGCGCTCTTTCGTCCCAAGCTCGCCGTGGACCGCCTCGGCCGCCACGCCCGCCACGCGAAACGCGTCCCGCATGTCCTCGGCGTGCTTGACCGTTGAGCAAAACGCCACGCTCGGCCGGTCGCTGGAGTGCTCCAGCCAGTAATCGACAATCTGCCGGTTGTGAATCGTGGTGTTCTGGATCGCCTCGACCTCGGCCATGTCGTAGTCGGCCGCCGACCTTTTCACCCGCCGCAGCTGGTCCTGCGTGCCGATGTCAATCACCCGGCCGACCGGCGGGACCAGATGCCCGGCCCGGACAAGCTCGGTTATCGTGATCGCGTCGGCCACGTTATCAAACGTCCCGGCCAGCCCCCGCCTGTCCGACCGCTCCGGCGTCGCCGTCACGCCAAAAACGGCAAGGTCGGGATTCAGCGCCCGCGCCCGATCGATTATCCGCTGGTAACTGTCGGCCGCGACGTGGTGCGCCTCGTCAATGACCAGCAGATCCAGGCGGGGCATGGAATCCAGCGCCGTGTCCCGGCACAGGGTCTGCACCATGCCGAACGTGGCCTGCCCCCGCCATGACTTTTGATCGGCGCAGTAGTAGGAAACGGGAAAATCCGGACAAACCTGGCGAAACGTCCGGCTATTCTGGCCGGTCAGCTCGTCGCGGTGCTGCAGGACCAGCACCCGCCCGCCGCCCGTCAGCCGCTCGCCCGCCACGGCCGAGAGCATGACCGTCTTGCCCGATCCGGTCGCGGATACCAGCAGGGTGTTGCCGTGTTTTTTGAGGGCGTCCAGGCAGTTTTTCACCGCCCGGCCCTGATACGGCCGCAGGATCATTTCAGCACCCCCTGCCGAATAAGGCTCAAGGTATTGCAGGCCGTGCGCTGGGAGCAGCCGAGTTGCTCGGCAATCTCCCGCGAGCGCATGTCGGGATGTTCCTTGACCATGTCCATGATCAACCGTGCGCATGTCCCGGCCTTCGGCCGCCTGATTCGCATCGATTGCCCCTGCCGTTTCAGCACCCCCTGCTGTTTCAGCACCCCCTGCTGTTTCGGCTGCGCCTGCTGTTTCGGCTGCGCCTGCTGTTTCGGCTTGTCGCGGTACTTGACGCAGGCGTTGCAGCACTCATGCAGCCCGCTTCTCCGCTTGGCCTCGCAGCTGGCCAGCCAGAAATTTGGCTCTCCCTCAAGGCCGGGGATCTCGGGACAATAGGTATCGGGCAGGCTCCAGCCCAACTTGCCGGTAGGGGTCGCCCTCATTGCCCGGCTCGCTCCATCCGCGCGATGTACTCGCAAACATCCAGCTGTACCGGCGCAACCTGCCCGCGAACATCCTCGTTGGCCGTGTCTTCCTCCTTCTTCCCCCTGAAAAAATCCTCGATCCCCCGCTCGCACTCCACCTGGACGGCCGCCAGCCGCCGCCGCAGCTCGGCGTTTTCCGCTGCCAGCTTGTTGACCAACTCGTGCAGGGCTTTGCGCCCATCCTTCAGCGCCGCGATGACGGAATCCTTGTCCTCGATGTTCTGCCGCTGCCAGTCAATAATCTGTTCCGCGTGGCTATTCATTGGTCCCTCTCCTCAAAAATTCCCCAGCGGCCCAAGGAGGAAGCCGCCGGGGCAAAGGTTGGTGCTGTCCGCTATTGCGCCCAGGCCGGCACGTTCTGTTTCTGCTTCGCCGGCGGTGCGTCGCTGTCGCCCGGTGGCGGCGCCTGCTGCCCCCATCCCGCCGGTGGGCCACTGGCCACGCTGCCCGCCCCGGCCGGTGCCCCCGCCGGAATCTCGGGCAGCGGCTCGTCGGTGATGACCTCGCCGCCGCCCATGACGGTTTTGAACTCCTCGTCCTTGACCGTCAGCACCTTGGCAATGTTGTTGTTGACGTACTGGTCGCCCGCCTTCGGCTTGTCGACCCCGACCTTGGCGGGGAACTCCAGCCCGTGCAGATCGAACCAGCTATTGATGTTCCGGTTGCCCGCCGGGTCGTCCGGATCGATGCCCCGCGCCGCCTCGATGATCGCCCGGCACCGGGCAAATCCGCCGTTGCAGACGCCTTCCTGGCCCTTGGTCAGCTGGATGGACTGCATGGCCGGGGGCAGGAAAATATTCTCCCAAATCCGCGAGCCCTCGAACCGGCCGGACACCACCGTGAACTCGCAGTCCAACCCCTTAAGCCCGCTGGAGCAGATCGTGACCGCCGCGTCTTGCGGGTCGGCTTTTTTCGGCTTGCGGATCTCCAGCCGCACCTTGACCAGGCTTTTGGGCGGGATCTGCCCCGCGCCGCCGTGCTCTTTCTGCTCTTGTGCTTCGCCCAGATTGATCATTTATCCTTCTCCTTTTCGGCTCCCTTTTGGGAAGTGGTGGACGTGTTTTTGACGCACTCCGGCACCGCATAGCGCCCGCCGGTGGCCTTGCTCAGCTCCCGGTGGAACGCCGCCCAGGTCTTGTCCTGGCCGATGTAGATTTCCGGCGGCAGCCCCCAGCGGTTTTTGGCCAGGTACGCGGGCCGCTCCTCGGTGTAGATCACCCGCTCGCCCGATCCCTCGCCGCGCTTGATTTCCTTGTTGAAGCCCACGTCGGCCGAGTGGATGCGCGTCTTGTAGTTGCAGAACAGCACCATGTCCGCCCACTCCTGCCAGAGGGCGAACGCGCCTCGGTGCAGCTTGATGCCGTAGCGGTCGAAGGGGTCCGTTTCCGGGCTGTCGTAGCGCTTGACCTCGGAGTGGGCCACCAGCACAACGGTCATGCCCTTGCGAAACCGCAGGGAGTCAAGCCCGCCCATCAGATAGCGCCACCAGTCGAGCGCCATGTGGTAGCCCTTGCCGAAGCCATAGTCCTCGATGTTCTTGACCTCGCGGCCCTTTTCGCTGTGCGGCATGGCCTCGATCTGCTTGACCCACACAATCGGTTCCAGCCAGTCGAGCGAGTCGAGGACCAGGGTTTTGAACAGGTGCTCGCCATGCAGCGCGGTAATGACCGCCTCCATGTCGGCGAACGTGGTGATCAGTTGCGGGAATGTCGGCACGTTAAGCGCGCCGGCACCATCCTCCGTGCGGGCGATGATCGGCGCCTCGAACGTCGCGCCGAAAGTCGTCTTACCCAAACCCTGGACCGAATAGACCAGGATCTTCTGTGCCTGCCAGTTGGCGTTGGCCGGCTTGATTGCGTCAAGGGTGAAGCTCATGGGAGTGTCTCCTTTTTAGATTGCCTTCGGTATTGCCGCACTTGAGTGATACTTCAATATCTTGATTTTTATCCCCTTTCTGGCGTTGTTCCAGGCCAGAAGACAGCGGTACAACACCTCTTTGTCGCTTGGCCTGCTCGTGCCCTTCGTGATCAAAAACTCCCTCAAGAGGTACTCGGGATCATCGCAATACAGCTTCTCCCCCGTTTTTACGTTTTCCCAGAAAACATAGGCAAAAGAATCGTCCTTCTCGAACGTTTCAAAAATGGCATGAACGACGGCGCCCCGCCTCAAGTGTGCAGATTTGCTCCAGGGCTCCAGAACCTCGGCCAAGAACTGCCCATGCTTGACAAACCTTTTCAGGAGTTCCGCTTTCTGGTTTTTCGTTGCCCTGTTTTGATACATTCCCAGCTTCATGGCGGCGCCCGTCACGACGAGCTGCACAATCCGCTCCTTCCACTCCAGGCCCAGGGCTTTCCCCTCCACAATGGAAACGTCCCGCAGGCTTCGAACAAGATTGTTGTCGTAGCGGCGGAACAGATCGCTAACGTCGTCCTTTGTTTCGCACTGGTACCAGGACACGACCGCCTCGATAGGTATGCCCGACCGCTCAACCGCTAAAATTGTGTGCTGCCCGTTCACCAGATATATTCTCCCGTCCAGCCTTGCGAGGCCAATATCGCCGGTCAGGAACGTGCCGCGCCTGATCTCGTCCGCCAGCATGTTGACATGGCTCTCCCGGACATTTCTTTGCCCATCAAAAATGTTGTGCTGCCGCAGCCTTTCCGCGTCGCAGGGCTCGATAAGCTCAAGTTCTCTTCTGGTTTTCTTGAACATCTCCTCCTCCTCTGTGATTACCTGTTGAGAAAAGTTAAAATCTCTTCAATGCTCTCAACCGCCGCGTATTTCGGCATGTCCGGCCAACCGTCCCGGTCTTGCGCCGCCAAAAAATTAAAAAGGTCTCTGTGCAACGACTGATATCTGACGGGGGAAATCAGCCGGAAGTGTTTTTCTTTCGGACTGGCCTTCCTGCCCTGCCGCGCAGCCGCCTCCACTGCCTTGACGCCCTTCGTCTCCTTGAAGGCTCCATTGACGGTCTTGTTCAACTTGGCCCGCAGCTCGTCGGCCTGCTCCACCTCCCCCCGCTCCTTCAGGGTGTCGATCACCTCAACCACCTGCGCCGCCTTCTCCGCCGTGCGCGGTTTAAGCCCCACCTTTTCGGCGGCAATGTCGCGGGCTCTGCCTTCGGGTTCTGAATAGGGCAAATTTGCCCCATTCAGACTTTGCGGCTGGTTCCTTAATGCGCTCTCAACCTGCCGTCCCTTCGCCCGCCCCGCCTCAATCTGTTTCAACCGGGCGAACTCCCGTGCCCGCACCTCGGTGGTCTTCTCGCGCTGGCGGTTGTTGTGAATCACCGCTTCCTCCTCATCGCGCAGGGTGCCAAAATCCACCACCAGCACCGGCACCTGCTGACCCGCCAGCTTGGCCGCGTGGCA
This sequence comes from Desulfuromonas thiophila, assembly GCF_900101955.1. Classification (NCBI taxonomy): domain Bacteria; kingdom Pseudomonadati; phylum Thermodesulfobacteriota; class Desulfuromonadia; order Desulfuromonadales; family Desulfuromonadaceae; genus Desulfuromonas; species Desulfuromonas thiophila. The sequence continues at coordinate 36,263 of NZ_FNAQ01000005.1, forward strand.
GCGCCGGTGACCCGAAATGATCACCCCGTCCATCGTCACCAGCAGCGGCTCCATCACGCCCTGTTCCTTCACGCTTTGCACCAGCTCGGCGTCGGCCCCGTCGCCGTAAATCTCCGCGTTCAGTGGGTGCGGTTCCAGCGTTGCCGGGTCGCGCAGCTCGATCTCCATCTCAATCCGTTTCATGCCTATCCCCTCCACTCCAAGTCGAAGGTGATCTTCGGCGTCCCCGCCTTGACCTCCCGTGCCTCGGCAAAGATCGCTCGCACCGGCTCGGGGAAGAATTTGTAATCTTTTTCGGGAACGCTATACGTCGTCTTGCTTCTCATGTAGGCGTCCGGCTCGTCGCCATACTCGGCGATTCTCGCCCGGAGTGCCGCCAGTTTCTCCTGATCCCACACCACCCGCTTGTCAACGCAGTGCTTGACCATGACCCCCTGGACCAGCACGTCAACCGTCCCGGTGTCCTTGGCCGCCAGCCGCCGGGCCTCGGCAACCGGTCCGGCAATCTCGATCTTGATCGACTCCTCCACCTCGGTCAGCTGCTCAAGCACCGCTGCCGCCTGTGCGTTGATTTCGGCCAGCGTGGCGTTGATGGCGTCGCGCCGTTCAATCAATTTTTTCAGCATTGAAATCCCCTTTCCGTGACCCTGGTCACATCTTTTTAAAACGGTTTGCTGTAGGTTTATTCCAGCCAGCTCTCTGGCCACCTTTGAAATAGTCCCCCAAAGGTTCCCAAATGGGAACCTTTGGGCGTGGGACACACTACTCCCGCTTCATGGCGTCCTCCAAAAGTTTCTCAACGTCGATCCCGGCCCGACGCGCCCGCAAGATCTTCGCCCGCAGGGATTCGCTTTCGACCGCCGCGATGCCGTCGAGAAAGCTTTCCTCACGCTCACTCAAGCCGCCCTCCTTTGCCGCTTCTTGTCTCAGCTGCTCCACAGTCACAAACCCTTTCTCAATAAGCGCCAACAGATGTTTTTCCGACACGGCCCGGCCGTGTCGGGCGAAGCCTTTATACTCAGCCAGGCGGTTGGTTGGGACGCCGGTTTGCCGGGAAATTTCAATATCCGTCCAGCCCTTGTCGCTGTTCCAACGCTCCAGGCACTTGCCGACGGCCACGGTTATTTTTTGCAGGAGTTCGCGCTTCTCGTTCCGTCTCAGGATTTCCATTTCGTCCCTCTCCCCATTGGAAAATTAATCATCCAGCAAGCCGACTTTACACAGGCTCATTTTACCCTGTCAAGATAAATTCCCAAAAGTTTTCCCAAATGACTTCCCAAAATAATTATTGACTCTCTTGGCCTGGTGGGCTTAGGTTGGTTCCCAAATGGGAACCCGAGGGAGGAAGTCATGACGAATCGTCGTAAACACCTGAGGACATGTCGCCGCAAGAAGAAATACGGAACCGAGCAAGACGCCAAGGCGCGCGCCAGGGGGCTGTGGCGCCAGGGAATCAGGACGGTCACCTACCTCTGCCCTGTCTGTGGCGGCTGGCACCTCACACACGCCAAGGGCAGCCCCCTTTCGATTTTTCGTCAACTGGAGGACCAGCCATGAATCCGACGCGGTTCTTCGCCAATCTGTTGGTTTCAGCCCTGCCGGCGGATGCCTCCGACGATGCTGTCATCGGGGCGGCGCTGGCCGGGCTGGCGGTATTCGGAATCCTGCTTTGCCTGGCCGTTTATTCCGCGGTCAGGCTCCTGGAGGGCAAAAAATGAAAGCGAACATCAAGTTGTTTCGTGATGGTGACCAGATGGTCGGCAAGTTCCCGGCCTCACGGGCCGGGCTGAATGCTGCCCTGCGCGTGCTGCGGTGCCAGCCGGCCGCCATGATTGTCGAGGCGACAGACGGGGAGTGTTTCGCGCCGCTGTTCGTCGATCCGATCACGGTGAGAGACCTGCCCCCGGAGTTCCTGACGGCCCCAGCCCCGGCTATTTATGCCGAGCTGGCGGGCCTTCACCACAGGACGGTCGTAAGCTACGAGCACCTGTGGGCGGCGGAGGAGCAGCAGAGAGTTCAGAGGTCGACCAGGGCGCACTGATTCCCAAACGGGAACGCAACCTGGCGAAAAATAAAAGAAAATCGGACTTGCGAATGCAAACGGCCCTTGGTATGTCCCTTTGCATGAAGGGGACAATCACAACCCGGCAGCGGTGCCCGATCTGTGGGGCGAAATTCGTACACATTGAGGTACGCGCCGCTCTGCTCTGCCCCGATCACCCGGAGCTGCGGGCCTCAAAGTTCATCGTCCGTTTCCCGCCCGCCGTGTTTAAGAATTTCAACAGTTACGAACAGGCGGCCCGGTTTCTGACCGGCCTTCGGTACAAAACCGACGAGGGCACGTTCGATCAGCGCGACTACCAGAAAGACAAGCCGCTCAGTTTTACTACCCTGACCGAGCAATATCTCAACCGCAAGCGGTCGCTCAAGTCGTTCAAGGAGGTCCGGAATTACATCGGCAAGGCGCAAGACTATTTTCAGCAGAAAAACGTCAAGGAAATCAACGGCGCCGACATCGAGGACTTTCTTTTTTCGCTCCAGGGCATCAGCGAAAAAACCCGCCACAATTACAAATCCAGCCTGCACGACTTCTGGCAATTCCTGCTGCGCCGCAACGTGATCAACCTCGCCCAAGTGCCGACCTTCCCCCGGATCGAATACGAGCTGGCATACCGCAATTTCACGAGCTGGGAGGTGCAAAGCCAGATCCTCGATAAAATTTGCGAACTGGCCGACCCGATCAATCCTAAAATCGGTTTCGGCGTCGAGATGCTGGCCACCTATACCGCGCTGCGGCCCGACGACTTGCGCCGGGTCACGGAGGCGGATTTCGATCTGGAAAACAGCGTCCTGGTCATTCGCCGCCCCACCAAGCGCAAAAACCACATGAAAACCATCCGCCTGATACCGGAGCATGTCGAACGAGTCCGCCAGTTCAGGGCACAGTTCCCCGGCGTCGGCGAAGCCCCGTTCTTCCGGCACAGCGGCAACCTCCAGGGGTGCGCCGCCGGCTCCCCCTTCGGCCCGGCGTATTTTCGGAAATACTGGCACCGCGCATGTCAGACGCTGGGAATAAAGGGGCTCGACCTGTACGGAGGCACCCGGCACACCACTACCACGGAGCTGAGCCGGAACTACTCAACCGACATGGCACGCAAGGCCAGCGGCCACGAAACAAACAAAGCGTTTGATCGGTATTGCCAGGTCCAGGATTCAACGGCGCTCGAAGCGGCCCGGATCGTCGCCGGCCGGCGGGAGCGGGTCGTGGAGTTGAAGAAGGCGAAGAAATAGCAGGAAGGAATAGAGAGGAAAAAGCAAAAGCCCCGCATACAGACGGGGCTTTTGCTTTTGTGCGGGCTGCACGCCTGCACAGGGTTTGCACAGGGCTAAGACTAGCTAAGTATTTGAAATCATGGTGGAGGTGGCGGGAATCGAACCCGCGTCCGAAAATCTTTCACGCAAGGCGTCTACATGTGTAGTCTGTGTTTTGAATTTAGCTGGCAGCAGCCCCCACAGACAGGCTCTTGCAACCGGCGATTCCATTAAGGTCTTACTTTCGCGCCATGGACAAACCCGAAAGCCAGCCTGCTAAATGACGTCTACCGGAAGCCCGCAGGCGCGGCAACCAGAGACGTGGCGGCCCTTAGGCTGCCAGTGCGTACGAAACGTCAGAGTCGGCGTTTGTATGTGTGCCAGTTTTTTAACGAGGCCAACTGGCGTCCCCGACATGCTACCTTCGCTTCCAATCCCCGTCGAAACCAGGTCACCCCCTCGTATGTGATGTTAGTCAAATCTTGCGGCAATGTTGCTGGTTTTTTGTATTCTACATCAATGATTTATATCGTCAACCTTTACGATTTTCTTTAAGGATTTTTTCGATCTCTCGGCTGGCTTGTTTCTGCTTGAGACTTTCGCGTTTGTCGAAATGTTTCTTGCCCTTGCCAACACCGATTTCCAGTTTGACACGACCCTCCTTGAAATAGATCTTCGTGGCGATCAGGGTCAGACCTTTTTCCTCGGTCTTGCGGGTCAACCGGTCGATTTCATGCCGGTGCAGCAGGAGTTTACGCACCCGGGTCGGATCAGGATTTTCCCGATTGCCCTGCTCGTATGGACTGATGTTCATGTTGTTGATGAACAACTCGCCGTCCTTGATGCGGCAGAACGATTCCTTTAGATTGACATTGCCCTGCCGCAGGGATTTAACCTCGGTGCCAGTGAGTACTAAACCGGCTTCATAGGTCTCCTCGATAAAGTAATCGTGGTAGGCCTTTTTGTTGGTGGCAATGATCTTGATTCCCATGCGCAACTAGCCATCCTGCCTGGATGAGGTTTCCGGTGTAATTTCGATGATTTCAACAATACGGGCCAGAGCCGTCTGCACCACGGCCTGACGGCCGAAGCGGAAGACACCGAAGGTCCCGACCAAAAAGGTGGTGCCAATGAGCAATGCCAATAGCGCCGCCGGCACACCTACGGGCAGCAGACTGGCGATACCATAGCCGAGGGCGAGTCCAAGAGCAAGCATGATAAAAGCAACAATATAGAGCAGATTGCTGGAATCAAGCAGGCCGGCGCTGGTTTCAATCTCCAGGCGGACACGATCACCAACACGGGCCTGGGGCAAATTGTCGGCCAACAGTCGCCGTTGTCCGTCGCCACCGCCCTGACAGCAGTTGCCGGCCGCGCCACAGCCAGAGCAGCCTCCTCCAGCACAGGCCACCAGTGCCAGGCGTTTGGGCCGTAGTTCGATTACGGTGCCGGTTTCTGACAGGATTTTCTGTGGATGCAGCAGTTGTTGCCAATAAGTGGTCAGAACGGATTTCATCGGCGGTTCCCTGTTAACAACGGATGGTTGGTGTTTTAAGAAAGTGCTACCGGCTGCCCGTCGCGGTAGAGGGCGATCACCTCGTCGCCACGCTGTGGTTGACAGAGGAACTGGCCCAATTCCGCCAGCGGTGGCAACCGCTGAGGCCTCAGAACCTGAAATGAGGCGCGATAGCCGGGCGTTAGCTGGCCGATGTCGCGCAGTCCCAGCGCCTGGGCACCGCCCAGCGTGGCCATGCGCAGCAATCGTGGCGGGGTTAACACCTCGCCAAACTGCTGATGGCAAAAGGCAATCTCATCCCATAACGACAGCGAGCTGTTACTGGCCAGGCTGTCGGTCCCCAGTGCCAGGGGCACGCCCTGACGCACCAGTTCAGCAACTGGCGGTGTGCCGCAAGCCAGATAGGCATTCGAGCGGGCGCAAAGTACCAGGATTGCACCGGCCTCGGCAATGTGATGAATGTCTGGTGTGGTCAGATGTACGCCATGCACCAGCAGGCAGTCGGGTCGCAATCCGCCCGCCTGTTCGACGGCCTGTAATGGGCGCAGATGACGCGGCGGAGATAAGTGCTGTTGCCAGTGAACAAAGGGATACAGCTGGCTGGCCATGGGACCGCTGGAATTCTCCAGCAGGGCTACCTCGTCAGATGACTCGGCGACATGGATGGTGCAGGGCCATTGCCGGGCAGCGGCCTGGCGAAAACTAAGTCGCAGCAACTCATCGCTGAGGGTATAGGGGGCGTGCGGCGCGACGCCCCAGTGCTGCTGGGGCCAACGGAAAATGGCGTCTTCAAGGCGCTGGAGCTGGGCATGAACGGCGGCAGGATCCTGTCCGAGAATTTCAACGTAAACCCGCCCTGGCAGTAGCCGGGCGGCATCGTCCAGCAACTCCGGCGTTGTTACAATGTCTCCCAGATAACCGGTGCCGCTGGCTTGCGCTTGCTGCAGGCCGGAATGCCAGGAGCGGCGATAGATTTCCGCATCGCGCCCCAGAGTTTTTTTCAGGCGGATCAACTGCAGCAGCCAGGCGGTGAAGCCTTCGGGCGGAGCCTCTGGTGAAGCCTGCAGCGCGAAGTCGATATGGCGCTGCCACAGGGGATAGTCGGTCAGCTCCAGATGGGTATGGGCATTGACGAAACAGGGCAACACCAGGGCTTCGCCAAAGTCAGTCTGCAGCGCTCCGGGATAGCGAGCCAGCAATTCGGCCTGATTACCGACCGCAACAACCCGGCCTTGAGCCAGCGCTAACGCGCCCTGCTCCAGAGGCGGGGTAGCAATGGGCAGCAGGTAGCGGGCGCAGATCAGCTGGTCAACGCTGGGCTCAGAAGTCATGCCGGGAAAGGCTGCAGCAGTAGATGGTTATCGATCAGGCGAGTCGTGCCGAAATAGACCGCCAGCAGCAGCACCGATTGCGCGTCCACCTGGCTGACAGGTTGGAGCGTCTGTGCCTGACAGATTTCGCAGTAATCGATGCGTGCCGCGGGTTCCTGGCCAATGCGACGATGCACCAAATCGAGCAGAACGGCTGCATCGCGCTGGCCCTGGCGTGCCGCCGCACTGGCCTGACGCAATGCGTCGCTGAGGGAAAGGCCCTGCTGGCGCAGTTCGGCCGTCAGGTAGCTGTTGCGCGAGCTCATGGCCAAACCGTCTGATTCCCGGACAATGGGCATGCCGACGATTTCGATGGGCAGGTTCAGGTCGCTGGTCATCTGGCGGATCACGGCCAGCTGCTGAAAATCCTTCTGCCCGAACAGCGCCAGCTGCGGTTGTACAATGCCGAACAATTTGCTTACCACCGTGGTGACGCCGTCGAAGTGCCCGGCACGGCTGGCGCCGCACAGCCCTTCTGTCAGTCCGCTCAGGTGGACCTGGGTCGCGAAACCGGGCGGATACATCTGCGGCGCCGAGGGAGAAAAAATGACATCGACACCCGTGGGTTGAGCCAGGGTGCTGTCACGGTCCAGATCACGCGGATAACTGTCGAAGTCCTCACCGGCACCAAATTGGGTCGGGTTGACAAAAATGGACAGCACCAGCCGGTCAGCCCGCTGGCGGCCTGCACGCAGCAAGGACAGGTGCCCTTCGTGCAGATAGCCCATGGTGGGGACAAAGGCAATGGTTCGCCCCTGGCGCCGTTCGGCCAGGGACCATTGCTGCATCTGAAGCGGGCAACGAATGATTTCCATTTCAAGATACCGTAGAGTTGATGTGCTGTTGGTTAGTTGAAGCTGTGTTCGGCCGTGGGGAATTCGCCGGTCCGTACCTCGCGGATATAGGCGTCGACGCCTTCACGAATTAAAGGCGCGATATCGGCGTAACGTTTAACAAACTTGGGGGAGTACTTTTCACACAGACCGAGAATGTCATGAATCACCAGCACCTGGCCACTGCAGTCAACACCGGCACCGATGCCGATGGTGGGAATCGACAGCTCGGCGGTGATCTGGCGGGCCAGGGATGCCGGTATGCCCTCAAGAACCAGAGCGAAGGCACCGGCCTGCTCCACCGCTCGGGCATCAGCCAGCAGTTGGCGGGCCTGTTCATCCTTACGTCCCTGCACGCGATAACCGCCCATGCGATGAATGGATTGCGGCGTCAGGCCGATATGGCCCATCACCGGGATATCCATGCGAACGATGGCGGCAATGGTTTCGGCCATGGGTTCGCCCCCTTCGAGCTTAACGGCCTGGGCGCCGGCCTCCTTGACCAGCCGGCCGGCATTGCGGCAGGCTTCGGTGACATCGATCTGATAAGACAAAAACGGCAGGTCGGTCACCACCAGGGCCTGCCGCACAGCCCGCACCACCGCACGGGTATGGTAAACCATGTCGTCCATGGTGACGGGCAGGGTGTTGTCGTAGCCGGCTACTGTACTGCCGACCGAATCTCCCACCAGAACGATGTCGATACCAGCTTCGTCCATGATGCGGGCAAAGGGATAGTCATAGGCGGTCAGCACGGTGATTTTCTCACCCTGCAGATGCATCTTTTGAATTTCAGGAATGGTCATCGGTTTACGCATGGGCTTGCCTGTCAGCTGGGGCGCAGGGCGTGGCCGGCTTCTGGCCGGTCGCTGGCGCCATGATAAAAGTGAATTGAATAACACAGCGTTTGAAAAAATGTCCAGCCGTTTTACGCAGACTTCCGGTCAGGTCCTGTCAGCCTGCAGCAACCGCTCCAACTGCTCGAACAGCACCACAAAGGGATGGAAGGTGGCTGGCGGATTTTCCTGCAGCTGGCCAAGATAACTGCGATAGCGCTGCAAGGCGCTGCGCTGGGCCGACAACAGGCGGTCGAGGTTGCCGGCGTGGTTGCGCATGACCTGCTCAACCAGCTGATACAACAGCTGGGCCACCCGGCTTTTCAGCAGACTGCTGGCACGCTGGTCCCAACGGTCACGCAGAGGAACCTGACCCAGTTGCTGACGCACCTGGTCCAGCGCAAAGGCGCGACTGACATCGTTGAGGGTCACAGCCAGCGAATGCAGATCGCTGTTGGTATTGCGCATCAGTTGCAGCAGTGGTGGCAGATTGACCAGGTGGCGACAGGTGGCCAGCAGCAGAGCGGTGTTTTCGGCTAGCCCCAGCTCCTGCAGGTGTTGCGCCTGCTCCATCAGTTGGCTCCAGCTGCTTTGATCCACCACGCTGCTGAGGGTGGCGCGGTAGGGCTGCAAGGCTGCACGGAAGGTCTGGAAGCTGTCGTGATTCAGTTCCCACCCCAGCCGCAACGCCCAGTCGCACAGGCCGGTCAGGGCATCTTCCAGCTGCAGCAACCAGCGGTACTGTTCGACGGCCGGCAAGCGATTGTCGCCGGCAAACAGGGCATCGCGCAGGCTGGCGCCATCAATGGCCACATCGAAAAAGACATAGGTGCGTGCTACCTGGGCCTCTGTTACCCGATGGCGCCGGGCCAGACGGAAGCAGAGGCTGGCACCGCCCTGATCAATCACCTGATTGGTCATCAGGGTTGCGGCAATCGGGTGGCGCAGCGGATGCCCGCTCAGCTGGGGGTCGAAGCGGCGATCGATCTCGGCCGGGAAATACTGGCGCAGGAAAACCCGACTCTGTTCGGCGTCGAAGGGTTCCTCTTCCAGCAGCGCCTGATACAGCTGCATCTTGCTGTAGGCCAGCAGAATAGCCAGCTCTGGCCGGCAGTAGCCGTCGGCCCTGGCCAGCACCTCGCGTGCGCTTGGCAGGGCCTCACTAACCGGATCGAGCAGGCCGATATCCTGCAGGCGGCTGGCCAGATCGACAAATACCGCCGGTTCCCGCTGACAACGCAGCCGATCAAGCGACAAACACAGGCTCTGGCGATAGTTGTTGGCCAGCACCGCCAGACAAACCTCGTCGGTCATGGATTGCAGCAGCGCGTTGCGTTCCTGCACGTCAGCGATCAGGCCCTGCTCCAGCAACTGCTGCATGAAGATCTTCAGATTGACCTCGTGGTCACTGCAATCAACCCCGGCGGAATTGTCAATGGCGTCGGTGTTGATGCGGCCGCCCGCCACGGCATATTCGATACGGCCACGCTGGGTAAAGCCGAGATTGCCCCCCTCACCCACCACCCGCGCCCGCAACTGGCAGGCATCAATACGGACAGCATCGTTGGTCCGATCCCCCACATCGGCAGCGCTTTCCTGGCTGCTTTTGACATAGGTGCCGATGCCGCCATTCCACAGCAGATCAATCGGCGCCTGCAACAGCAGATGAATCAGGCTGTCGCCATCCAGACTTTCGTGCCGCACGCCCAGCCACTGACGCACCTGGGGGGAGAGCGGAATGTCCTTGGCGCTGCGCTCGAACACGCCACCACCGGCCGAAATCCGCTGCAGATCGTAATCATTCCAGCCACTGCGCGGCAGACTGAACAGGCGCTGGCGTTCGCTGAAACTGACCATCGGGTCGGGATCGGGATCAAGAAAGATGTGACGATGGTTGAACGCCGCCAGCAGCCGGATCTGGCGCGACTGCAACATGCCGTTGCCGAACACATCGCCGCTCATGTCACCAATGCCGACAACGCTGATCGGTTCGTTTTGTACGTCGATCCCCAGCTCACGGAAATGGCGCTGGACACAGACCCAGGCGCCTCGCGCCGTGATGCCAAGGGCCTTGTGGTCATAGCCCTGCGAACCGCCACTGGCAAAGCCATCGGCCAGCCAGAAACGGTATTCGGCACTGATGGCGTTGGCGGTATCGGGCAGATGGGCCGTGCCCTTGTCGGCCGCTACCACCAGATAGGGGTCGTCGTCGTCGTAGCACACCACCTCGGCTGGGGGCACCAGTTCGCCGGCCAGGCGATTGTCGGTCAGATCGAGCAGGCCCCGCATCAGGGTCTGGTAGGCGGCCTTCGACAGAACCAGACCCGTTTCGCGGTCGCTGAATGGAGTCTTGACGATGAAACCGCCCTTGGAACCGACAGGTACGATCACGGCATTCTTGGTCATCTGGGTTTTCATCAGACCCAGCACCTCGGTGCGGAAATCATCCGGCCGATCCGACCAGCGGATGCCGCCCCGCGCGACCAGCCCCCCCCGCAGATGGATGCCCTCCATGGTGGCACTGTGGACATACACCTCGAACAGGGGCCGCGGCACCGGCATTTCGGTAATGCCGATCGCACTGATCTTGAAGGAGATAAAGAACTCCGGCGCATCCAGGCGGCGAAAGAAATTCGTCCGTACCGTTGAATCAATGCAGTTGAACAGAGTACGCAAGATGCGGTCTTCATTGACGTTTTCAACCGCCGCGAGGGCTTCGATCAGCGCCATGCGAGCGGGAGTCAACACTTGCTCCTCGCGTTCGAGCGGATCGTTCCATTCCGGTAGCGGCCTGAAGCGGGCCTCGAAATAGCGGAATAGCGCCAGCGCGGCACGAGGATGGTTAATCAGGGCGAAAGCGACGGTTTTTTTGGTGAACGGCGAGCCCAGCTGGAAATAGTAATTGCGGTAAGCGCGAAAGACATCAATCTGCTGCCAGTCCAGGCCGGTGCGCAGCAGCAGACGATTAAGATAATCGTTTTCGGCCTTGCCGCTGCGGATAGCCCTCAAAGCGGCCAGCAGATTGTCGCCACAGACGGTCAGATCGCCCCCCTGCGGCGCTTGATCGAGTACGCCGAAGCTCTTGATGAAATAACGACGCCCGTAAACGTTGACGGTGAAGTCGATTTCATCCACCACCGTCAGATCGAGGTTGACCAGTCCCGGCATCAGATCGTTGAGATAGCCAGGTTCGGCCGTGTACAACTGCAGGCAACGAACCTGGGGGTCACTGCCGGCCAGGGGCCCCCACAGTTCGACCTGTTCACCCTGACCATCGTGCAGTGCTTCCAGCCGCAGGATATCGCGAACACTAAACAACGGTTCCACCCGTGCCCGGTAATCCCGGCAAAAGGCATTCTGGTACTGGCGCCACAGAATCATGCCACGGCGCACACCCAAAGCCTCGGTCAGGGCCTGCCGCAAACGCTGCTCCCAACTCAGCAAGGCTGAGGTCAGTTGATCCGCCAGGCTGTCGAGAGGGGGAACCTGCAAGCCGCCAGCTGCTGCCACATGGGCCAGAACAATGCTGTCTTCGCTGCTGACATGAAGTAGCCGGCAGCTGACACTGTCCGCTGTGCATTGTTGTTGCAACAGGCTGGTCAACTCGGAAAAATCGGTGCCGGAACTTAAGGCGGCGGGAATCACCAGCAGCAGGTTGCGACTGGTGCGATCCGATTCGAGACTCAGCACCCTGACCCGCGAGTGCTGGTAGAATAACAGGGTGGCAATGGTGTCACGCAGGCGCTCAAGAGGGACGAAAAAAAGCTCGGTCTTGGGGAAGGCCGCCAGCAGTTCCAAGGCCCGACGGTAGTTGTAGCTGTCGGGCGAGACATTGAGTTCTTTAAGGGCCGCCAGAATTTTGTGCTGCAGCGCCGGCAGATCCAGGGCCGAGCCTTGCTGGGAATGGTGGGTGAACAGACCGGCGAACTGATGGATAGTGCTGCTGCCATCGGCCCGTGTTTCCTGCACCAAAAGCAGATTGAGCAATTCGTCGCGCCAGATGGGGCTCAGACAGGCGGTCTGCATGACTGCAACGGGCCGGGGGTGTTGCAGGCAGACCCGGGTCTGGGCATCGCAGTGCCACAGCAGCGCGGTTGGTTCGTTGCTGTTGACACAGTCCTGCAAAGCCAGGCCCAGAGCGCTGTCGGGTACAGGCACAAGGCTGGTGCCATCGGCTGCCAGGTTCAGCTGGCGATAAGCCAGGGCGGCAAAATTGTCTTCCAGCAGCCAGTGCCAGAAATCGGCTTGACCCGCCTGCTGGGCCAGGGGTTGCATCTGTTCCAGCCGTTGTTGCAGTCCACCGCGATCTGTTGCTACCCGCAGCACCGCGTGAAGAACCTCGCCAATCTGCGCCACCATCTCGTCACTGGTCAGCACATCTTCGACCTGCACGACCAGCAAGGCTTCGTTGGCCAGATTCTCCGCTGCTTCAGTCAAACGCTGCAGGCTGCCCTGCTGACGCTGCACCCGCAGGCGCAGATGGGTCACTACCTGCCAGCACAGCTTCTGCCGCCGCAAATAAAGCAACAGCGAATCAAACAGAAAGGGAGCATCGACACAGCTGCACAGCAACAGTCGCTGATCGAGGCCGGGCAAGGGCTCAACCCTGACCGCAACCTCGTCCTGGCGCTGACGCAGCAGCTGGTAGATGGCCAGAATCTGGGTGGCCAGTTGAGCCGCAGCCAATTCGCACAATGCGCCTGGCACAGCGTTTTTCCGTAACAGCTCCACCAGGGTGGCCACCTGTTGTCGCTGGGCAGCGTCGAAATCCTCCGGCAGCAGTGTGGTCACCTGTTGCAGCAGTGCATGAAACTGTTCGACATTCTTTTGCAGACCCTGTCCGTTCATTCATCAGCCTCCTGAAAGACCGGCAGCCCTGCTGCCGGTGGCGCAGTCGCTTGAACCCGCTGGCGCGTTGCGAACGGAGCAAGTGTAGAGGAGCAAGGGCGGATTTGCAAAAAAAACAGGCCGCCGGCTAATAAGCCAGGCGCAGCAGCCGGTCGCCTGAGCTCTGTAATGGCCCGAGAGGATTACGTTCTTCGCGACAGGTAGCGATAGCCGCTGTGCCACTCCACAGCCGGTAAACCACCTGATCGCGATGCAATACCAGCAGCATTTTGAAACGCCAGCCGGAGACCGCTGTTTTGCGGTGAAAGTTGAAAAAATCGGCCCAGAAGTTGCCGACCCGCCGTGAGTGCAGTCGTTGCAAGTCATAGACACAGGCACGACAGGCATCCGGCTGATTGAGGCAACCCTGCAATTCAGCCGGCAGCGCTTCAGACGGGGTACTCTGAAACAGGACGGCCAGTTCGGTGGCATTGAGCAGTTGCAGATTGGGCGTTTTTTCCAGATCAAAACCCATGGCGGCCAGATCGGCCAGGCTGCTGCCCGGAACGATCTGGTCGTATGCCGCCTTGATCTGCTCGAAGCTGTGCCATTTTGACCGGGTGACCTCCTGGCTGCGGGGCAGCAGCCGACTACAACCCGCCAGAGCGGTCAGCAGCAACAGACACACCAGCACAACGCCGATCCTTCCGCTTTGAACATTGCCATATATTCCTGTTCGCATCGTCTTTCTCCTGCCAGAACAGACAATTCGTCAACCCAGTGTTCACTCGGCCGCGGCCTGCTGCAGCTTGAAGCGGTTTTTATCCTGTGCCTTGAGATAGGCCTCCTCCGGACTGATCAATTCACGCTTGAGGTAGTTGGCCAGAACGTCGTCCATCATCTGCATGCCCAAATTCTTGCCACCCTGGATGATATTACGAATATTACTGATGTTGTTTTCCCGGATGCTGGCGGCCAACCCCGGGGTCGCCACCAGAATCTCGTTGGCAGCGATGCGGCCACCACCCTGTTTCTTCAGCAGTAACTGGGCACAGATGCCGCGCAGGGATTCGGCCAACAGGGTGCGGGCCATGCCTTGCTGATCCGCAGGAAAGACATCGATGATCCGGTCGATGGTTTTCACCGCCGAGTTGGTATGCAGCGTGCCGAACACCAGGGTTCCCATGGCGGCGGCCGACAAGGCCAGCGAGATGGTTTCGTAATCGCGCATCTCCCCCACCAGAATCACGTCGCAATCCTGGCGTGTGGCGGTACGCAGGCCATCACTGAAGCTGCGGACGTCGCTGCCCACCTCACGCTGACAGAAAACGCTGCGCTTATTGGGATGAACGAATTCGATGGGCTCCTCGATCGTGAGGATGTAGCGGGCCGAGGTTTCGTTGATGTAATCGATGATGGCTGCCAGGGTGGTCGACTTGCCACTGCCGGTCGGACCAGTAACCAGCACCAGCCCCGCACGCAATGCGGCGAAGGATTTGAGTACCTCCGGCAGGTGCAGATCCTGCAGGGTCAGGATACGAGTCGGAATGACCCGGAAAACGGCGCCCAGGCCATGCAACTGGCCATAGTAGTTGGCGCGAAAACGGGCCTGCTCGTCTTTTTCGTAGGCAAAATCGAGATCATTGCTGGCCTGAAACTCGGTCCATTTCTCCGGCGGACAGATTTCCTTAAGATAGGCCAGCATACGTGCCTCATCAATGGGGTCTTCACCGGCCAGTGCCACCAGCCGGCCATGTTCGCGGATTTTCGGCGGCTGGCCCTGCAGCAGGTGCAGGTCGGAAGCACCCCGCGCCAGCAGCTGGTCAAACAGGCGATCGATCTGAGCCATGGGAACCCTCCCGGGAAAAGAAAATCGTTTTTCAGTGCTGTTCAGGCCGTCTCCCGCTTTGGCTCAAAGGCGGTAAACAGCGACTTGTTGGTGGCGGCGAACCAGGCCTCGCTGCCGTCAATCTGACCGCTTTCCACCAGTTGCTGCAATGAATCTTCCAACTGACACATGCCCTTGTCGCGGTTGATCTGCATCAGGGTGGGCAGCTGGAACATGCGATTTTCGCGGATGAGATTGCCGATGGCCGCCGTGTTGTAGAGGATTTCCAGGGCCAGCGCCCTGCCCTCGCCGTTTTTGTGCGGAATCAGTCGCTGGCAGACGATGCCGCGGATGGATTCACTGATCATTGAGCGGACCTGCCCTTGCTGGTCGGGCGGGAAAAAATCGAGCAGCCGGCTAATGGTCGGACCGGCGCCGGTGGTGTGCAGCGAGGCGAACACCAGATGGCCGGTTTCGGCAGCGGAGATGGCCAGGCTGGCGGTTTCCCGGTCACGCAGCTCACCGATCAGGATCACGTCCGGATCTTCGCGCAGGGCAGCTCGCAAGGCAGCGGAAAAACTCAGGGTATGAACGCCAACCTGTCGCTGGCTGATGTGAGCGCGCTCTGGCTGGTGCACATATTCGATGGGGTCTTCCAGGGTGATGATGTGATCGTCGCGGCTTTGGTTGATGCATTGCAGCATGGCTGCCAGCGTGGTGGTCTTGCCGCAGCCGGCCGGGCCAACCACCAGCACCAGCCCCTGATGGTATTCCGTCAGTCTTTTAAGGTGGTCGGGCAGCTGCAGGGCCTCGAAGGTGGGAATCTGCTGACTGATGACGCGAAAGGCACCATCCCAGCCACGGTTCTGGCGGGCAAAGCAGCTGCGAAAGCGTCCCAGGGTGGCAAACTGGCAACAGGTATCGAGGGACAGCTGCTGACGCAATACGGCGGTCTGACTGCCATCAAGAGCACTGAACAACAGCGTTTCGGTCTCCTGCGCGGTAAAAGGCTCCCGCTCCAGCGCCACCAGCTGACCCTTCTTGCGCAACAGCGGCTGACAGCCGGCGTTGATGTGCAGGTCAGATGCGCCTTCAGCTCGCGCCAGAGCCAGATAATCCTCCAGCGACTGCAGGGCGGTAACCGGGGTGGCAGATGGCGCCGTGATCTGGGAGTCGGTGCCCGTTTCGCTGGCAGCCTGCCCTTCGGCTTGCACCTCGGCCGGCAACGGCGAAGGGGCCTCCATGGTATCGGCCGCAGTCTGACTAGCCGCGAAACGCGCCCGAATCTGGCTGACCTGTGGTGGTTTGAGTACATTGGCCCGCACCAGCAGATCCGCCAGTTCCAATTCAGGGTGACTGGCCAGATAGGCCTTGGCCTTGTGCAGCAGTTCCGTGGTCGTCAGCCGGTTGTGCAGCACCACCTTTTCGACAAAAATATCAAAGGCCGTCATGGCCATCCTCCGCCAGCGGCACGTCGAGATCCAGCGCGTCCTGTTCCTGTTGCGCCTCAAGAGCCTTGCGGCGTTGCTCCAGCAGCCAGGTGCCGAGGCTGCCCATCTCCTCAGAATCGCACACCACCTCTTCCGCTGGCAGAATCACCTCGATCTTGTCGCGACTGACATTGATGAATCCCGCCTGCAGCAGATGAATGCCACTCTGTCGTTCCCATACCTGGGCCGCTGCCACGGCGATAAAGGGTCGCGCCTCACAGACCGCATCGGTCAGCCGGGCTCCCTTTTTAACGTAAACCCAGCCCACCACGCGGTAGTTATGCGTCAGGATAACGACGTTCATCATGTTCTTCGGTTCCTGGCCAAGATTCAGCACCATCGCATTTTCCCTTCAGCTAGCGGCAAGTCAGGATCAAGACTTTTGGCCGGAGTCGGCGCAACAATCTTCGCCCAAGACCGAACAGGATGCCAACAAGAATTTAAGGTAATGGCACCGCTCTTTTGGCGGGAGGGCACGGAAGTCCCCTGCTGTTTTCTGTCAGAACAAAAACAGGCACCTGAGATTGCCTCAAGTGCCTGTTTTTATTTATGGAGCGGGAAACGGGATTCAAACCCGCTCCGTGAAGCATAACTTATCGAATTTACTATTATTTTTTTGGCCCTGACCAACGCCTGACCGACAGCGGCAAATAAGCGAACAGTTTATGGGAGATCAGAATCGGCATGGTGGCAGTCTTTTTAGGCTGCGGACCTGCCGTACCGCGTGGGTAGCGGATCCGCATGCCGGATGGTTGTGGGACCAGCTACCCGTGTTGGGCCTGTTTTGGGCAGCCGAAGATTCATCATCCATGTCGTGATCATGGTCGAGTCGTCTGGTGGCGGATTGTTTCGAAGGTAGTCCCTGGGAAGCGTCTCATTCAAACATTTGTTTTTTCGTTCCAGCAAGGGAGATCCCCTCAAATGGAGCAAAAAATGGACAGTTACGAGACGATCAGTGGGAATTTATTGCCCCATTACTCCCCGGAAAAAACAGTGATTGCGGTGTTACTGCCAAGGAAACCAGTGAGATGGTTAAACTATAAAGCCTTGAGAAATCAAGGCATTATAGTTTAACCAGGGCCAATCTTGATAAGTTGCTAGAGCCTGACCACCACGCGCCGTTTGACCTGTCCTTTGAGCATGGCTTGAATTTTTTCCTCCAGTCCTTCGAGGGAAATTTCCTCACTCAGTTGTTCCAGCAGCTTGGCATCCTTGTTTTCGGCCAGATACTGCCAGGCGTGCAGGCGGCGCGGCATGGGGCATTCGGCCGAGTCGATGCCGATCAGGCGTACGCCGCGCAGGATAAAGGGAAACACATTCAGATTCAGATCGGCCGATCCCACCAGCCCGCAGCAGGTGACTACGCCGTCGTAGCGGCAGGCTTTGATGGCCGCTTCGAGCATGGTGCCGCCGACGCAGTCCACCACGCCGCTCCAAAGCGGTTTCAGCATCGGTCGCTCGCTGTTGGCAGTTACTTCCTCGCGGCTGATCACATTGGTTGCACCGAGGCGCTTCAGGTAGTCTGTTTCGCTGTTCTTGCCTGTTGCCGCTGTTACCTGGAACCCGGCCCTGGTCAGCACTGTCACGGCCAAGCTGCCGACGCCACCGGTAGCCCCCGTCACCAGGACAGGTCCCTGATCGGGGGTAAGACCGCTGTCGACCAGAGCGGTTACGGACAGAGCTGCCGTCAGGCCGGCGGTGCCGAAGATCATGCTCTGCTTGAGGCTCAGTCCGTCAGGCAGGGCGACTGCCCAGGCGCTGGGGACCCGGATCAGCTGGCCGAAGCCGCCGTCGGTTTCCATGCCCAGATCGTAGCTGGTGACAATGACCTTATCGCCGGGCTGGAAGCGGCCGTCACTGCAGGAGACGACCTGGCCGGCTGCGTCGATGCCGGGCGTGTGGGGAAAGTTGCGCGTGACGCCGGGATGACCGCTGGCCGACAGGGCGTCTTTGTAGTTGAGAGAGGAGTACTGAACCCGGACCAGCAGTTCGCCCGCGGGCAGATCATCGCTATTGCGTTGCACGATCCGGCGCGTAAAGGTTTTATCTTCGTTTCGATTGACCTGCAGGGCGGTGAAATTTTCTGACATGGCGTTTCTCCTGTTACTGAAGTTGAAAAGGAAGGTTGTTGGAAGGCTAAAACCATTCTATACTTTTGATAAGTACCAACAATAAAGTCAGCAGGTATACAAAAAGTAACCATGGAGAATGCATGAGTGAGACGGCGTCAGAATTTGAAATGGTCTATCGCTGTGGCGTGACCGTGACCTTGGAGGTTATCGGTGGGAAGTGGAAAGGGCTGATCCTGTGGCACCTGCGGTTGAAGACGCTGCGCTTCAGTCAGCTGCAGCGACGTCTGGCCGGGGTGACTCAGAAGATGCTGACCCAGCAACTGCGCGAGCTGGAAGCTCAGGGGCTGATTCATCGCCAGGTCTACGCCGAAGTGCCACCACGGGTGGAATACTCGCTGACGGAACTGGGCCGCAGTATTATTCCCATTCTGGAGCAGATGTGTCACTGGGGGCAGGCATATGATCACGCACAGACAGGTCACTGATTGCGGTTGCCGGAACTGGTGCACTGGCAGGCGCGGCTCTGGCAGGAGCGACAGCCACAAGTTTATGCAACCATCGGCGATATTGATATTAATCTGATTTTAGCATCCTGGCCAACCGGCAATCTTGCTGACGGTGCCAGAAACAACCGTGCATGAAAATAACGGCCTTCCTGTTCACGTGCACCGCAATCTTCCCCGTCCAGCTGATCAAGTGTTAGCGGTTTTTGCAGTTTCCAAACCCTGTAGGCTTGTCGCTCACTCTTTCGTATTCAGTTTCCTTGGTATCAGAAACTGCAACTGGTAGCAAAAATAGAACTAAACCCGCGGCATACTCTGACCTTGTGGATTTGCCATGTCTGTTTGTGTCTAAACCTAAAGTTACTTGTTCATAACTTGGGCCGACAAGAACATCACCGCTGCCTCGCGATAGCAGGTAAGCGTCCCTGTTGATTATGATTTTACCATCGTTAACTTTAAAGTCGTGTCCCTCTGTGTAGGTTCGCTCATAAACTGCACAGCCATTTTCTATTGCCTTTACAGTGATTGAATTATTATTTGCAATGACTTCTATGAATTCTATTGTTTCATGGTTAATTTTTCCGGCGATGACAAGCTGGGAATCGCTCCAAATCTCTCGTGAAAGGTAGCCTGACGGATTGCCTTTGTTTTTGTAGACCCCTTCGAGTTCAGAAAGTTGGGATACTTTGTGGAACTCTTTATTGTTCTCAGGCTCCGAATGATAAGCACAGGAGCATAGAAGTAGAAAAAATATAAAAAAAGCAGTTTTCATAATTTTTACCACTAACGCCGCAAATAACCAGACGTAAAAAGCGCGTAGCGGTTTTTACGGTCTGAGTTAATTTGATTGTTAGATTTAATCATAGATGTATACCGAAATACTGATAAATAAGATACGCAATCATGAGAGCAAGAACCGCAGCTAGAGCAGAGAGAAAAACATAGCCAACTGGACTATCAAGGAGATTAGATTTGCTATTATCTTTAACTCCGTTATGTGGTTTTTCTCTGGATGGACTTGTTGCGGCATCGCTTATTGTCATTATTTCTGATTTCACATCTAATTTTCCAGACTTTGCTCCCTTATCTATTACACGCTCGTTTTCAATGGCGTGAATAACTCTCATTGTTTCTTGTATCTCTTTTTCCTTGGCTAGCCTCGTAAGTGGGTTTCCACCGAAAATAATCTGTTCAGCTTTTAGACGAGAGACTTCATTTTTTAGAAATTCGAGATCATCAGACATGGTACAACTTAACTATGATTTAAAGCCATTTCTCAATTCGTCTTGATAGATAAAACAATATTACTAAACCCGCCATTATTTTCATAAACAAATTCATCAATTGATTCAGCTGTCAAATTGCTAATATATGGGCCATTCCAATGACTATAACCATATGGTTTAGTTACCAGGGCTTCTAAACCTTCTTCAGTGGAAGGATAACGTCCATTGTCTAACTTGAACAAATCTAAAGCGGCTCGTAAATCTTCTTTTTGAACCTGTTTTGCTTTTAATTCAGTTTCATTAATTTTTGTCTGTATGTTTTTATTGATATCCCCTAATGCTTTGAGAGACATTAGAATTTTATTTACTTCAACTGCTGTTTCTGTTTCTGGGTATGAGGAGACGATTTCTTTATAAACTTCAATTGCTTTATCATTCTCGCCTTGTTGCTGAAAAGTCATGCCTTCATTATAAAGCTTTCTAGCTGCTGATTCTGAGTCTGTGCAACCTTGAGTAACAAGTAAGGAGAGAATAAAGAACAGTTGTAATATTTGATGTTTTGACATTTAAATTCCTTTCAAAAGTTTAAATCAGATGGCTAGCCAGATAGAGAAATCTAACGTTCCGCTTGAGCCGCGGCTTGCCCTGGAGCGCAGCGGAAGGGTAAGCCGTCGGACTCAAAGCGGTTGTTAGCCACTTTCGGACTTCTGCTTCTCATGCTCACGCCGCCTTTCTTCCCAAAGCTGTCTCTCTCTTTCGCGGTCTTCACTCGTATAAACGTCGGCCTTTATCTTCTTAAAGCCGCTTGAGAAGTGCCCAATCTCCTCTTTGATCTTCTTGAGATGCGATGCGATTTCGTGAAGTGGATCCCCATCCCCGAGACCGCTTACACCTTTGTACTCTGTGAAATTGAAGAATGCGCGTGAGCGGTACTTCGCGCCTTCAATGTCTTCAAACTCGATATCCACCTCGGTATTCAGCTCAAGGGCCTTCTCGCCGTGCTTCTGATAAAACTCGTGAAAGCTCAAGACAAAGCTCGACCTGTGCTCCCCGGGGCCGAGGGAAGATATGCCTTTCTCAAGAATCGCCAATTCGTTTAGCTGCTCAAGGAAGTTAGCGAAAACAGGCTCAAGCCCTGCGCTGGCGTTCCTAAACGTGAACCGAATGTTCTGCGCAGCCCCCGGCCCACTGTTCTTAACATGGATATCTAGGAAGTTCATCCCAACCGGATTGGCCTTCAGGTACAGATTGACGCTCGGCTTTATGGAATCCTTCCGGATTTGCTCAATTTGAGCCAACTGGATAAGGCGGAGTGCCCAAGTTTCTTTGGCGAGCACTATTGTCAGGACAGCAATCGTCACGGTGGCAAAGGCGCTTACCCAAGAGGACAAGTTGTCTTGTGAAAGAGAAACCTCCCTCTCAATGTTTACGCCTACCACTATCCCAACAATGAAGACGACGGGAACCATGAGGATGACCGTGAGGCTCCCGAGTATCCACCGCCCCCTAGACTCAGACACTTCACTCATCCGTGCTGCTCCTTCTGTGGCTAACGTTGTGCTCACCGGCGGCGGCAGGACAGTTCAGCCTTGCAGGATCCTAAACGAAAACCGCCCCAGTCTCACCCGTCCGAGTGCAGCTAATGGTTATGTAATTTTATTTAAAAAGATCCTGGTTATCAGCCTCTAGTGGAGCAACCTCTGTAAATATAATTTTTGGCCTTTTTTCAGTAATATAGCCAGCCCTATCCATTCTACTAACTCTGCCTTTAACCAGGCATTTCAGGAAAAGGGCGTTTTTATGCCGCACAATGCTCCCGCTCGCTGGAATAATGGTAAGTATATGTCCGTCATAGCGAAAACCTAGGTTGTTAGCGTTCTCATTGCCCCTCGTTATATCTCCCTCTAGTTGAACATACTGGCCATGAGTAAGCTCAGGGAACAAAACCTCATCCTGCTCTTCCTCATAGAAAATATATTTGTCTTTATAACTAATAGTCTCCTCCAAAAAACTCCCATTTTCAGAAACGCCAAACGTAAGCTGTCTCTCTTTTTCAATAATAATTGCCAATTCTTCCAAAATTTTTGAACTACATGTCGAGAACGCGTCAAGGTACTCTTTTGGAACAAACAAATATTCCATTTCCTCATTTGGAATACCTATTTTATTGTTGTTGTCTTTAAATTTGACTTTTTCGAATTTTCTGTGGCGGGAATGACCTAAATGTTTACAAATTTTTATAAACCATTGAACGCTTTTTATAGCTTTCACAAATGCTTGTTTAATGCTTGCATCTTTAAAATCATTCTTTGCCATTTCCGCTGCCGCTGCAGATGCGTAAGCTGTAGCGGCGAAACCGGCCCCGGCCATAATCCACTGGCCGATGTTCTCTGGGATGAGCGCCTCCCAAGACCCTTTTCTGATCTTTACCGGAATTTCATAGTTGTATTTGTCTAAATCGGGAAAATCTTGCCTAACAAAATGTCTCAAGGCCTCATCAAAACCAAGTAGGGCGCTGGCGGCTTTTCGTGCATCAAGAAATCCATCATCGACTAGTTTGCCGCTATACTTCATGTAACCTAAGACATTTTCATAAGATTTCATTCGCCAACCTTTTATTTATCTGGGATCCTGAAAACATAACAACATTTAGCCAGATCCGCCTATCCCGCCAACAACCGCAGCCGATTTTTGCAACATGCTGAAAACAGGCGAAATAGAGAGATAGGCGGATCTACCTATCTCTCTTGAACACTTCGTCATGCTGCTCTGCCTGGCAGAAACCTGCCTGCCCCGCCCTGCTTTCGTGGTTAGCACACACATACAAACAAAGTCAATTCTTATGTGCTTGTGTAAATTGTTTTTGCTTGAGACACAAAAAAAGCCCCCGGCGAGATGCCGGGGGCCTGTCTGTTAATATCCGGAGTTGTGTCTTTCCACCTCAAGCATTTTACCGCCCGGAAGATCCTGCCAGGCATTGCTGGTGATGTCGTCAAGGATCTCCTTGGCTACGGGGAAAACCTCCCGGCTTGACCGCATGATGGCCGCTATCGCTTTCTTGGCGCGCCGCATCTCACCTTCGATAACGCGGCACTGCAGGAGCGCCTCATTGACCATCCAGAACGCGCTGGTTGTCGTCTGAAGGAAGGCGACAACCTCTTTCGACGTGGCTGGCCCCTGGGACTGGGTAACGAAGGAGTAGCTGCCGGTCTTGCGAATGGTCGGCAGCACCTCTGCCGTTACCCATTTTCGGAAGGGCTTTGCGGCCGGTTTTACCGGCAGTTGGAAACGGCCGGGCGGCTTCGGGTCGGAGAGCGATTTCTCGAAAAAATGTACCCCTTCCCCCTTCGGCCGGTCGGCTGGAGGGGGTTTTTTGGTCGCAAATTTGGTCATAAATCCTAAAAATTAAAAAGCACCTAGGGGATTTTCCACCTAAGTGCTTGATTTTATGGAGCGGGAAACGGGATTCGAACCCGCGACCTTCAGCTTGGGAAGCTGACACTCTACCACTGAGTTATTCCCGCCTGAAAAAGTGGGCTGAGTATAAGGAAGCCCTGGTGCGATTGTCAACGGCTTTCACGCACCAGACGGGGTCGTTCAGCTATCAATGCGGATACTGGCATTCTGGCGCAGCTGTTCCACCCAGTCCTGCAGCAAACGGGCGCCGTTTTGCTCTTTGAGATAGGCGGCAATCTGATCGCGTACCTCCTCTAGTTCGAGATGGCGCGGCTCTTCGGCATCGGTGACCCGAATCAGGTGCAGGCCGAAGGGGGTTTCGACCACAGGACTGATTTCACCCGGTTTGAGGGCAAAAGCGGCTTCCTCGAAGGACTTGACCATCTTACCCTTGCCGAACAGACCCAGATCGCCTCCCTGGGCGGCGCTGGGGCAAGCCGAATGTTCGCGCGCCAGATCAGCAAAGCTGGCGCCGTCGAGTGCCTGTTGGCGCAGCGCAGCGATTTGCTGCTGGGCTTCGCTGGTGGTTTCCGGTGTGGTGCGAATCAGAATATGGCTGGCCCGGACCATGGGTGATTTGCGCATCTTTTCCGGATGGGCGTGGTAGAAAGCGGCGATCTGTGCCTCGTCAGGCGGCGCTGCCTCGGCCAACTTGGCATCCGTGGCCTGATTGACCGTCAGATCCTGCCGAATCATGCGGAAATAGGCCATGCGGTCGATGCCAGCTTTGGCGAGGGTAGCGTAAAACTCCTCCTCGGACGGAAAGTTGGCCCTGATGCTGTCGATCTGCTGCTGAACCGCGGTGTCATTGGCAATCTGCCCCTGGGCCAGGGCCTGCTGAAAGATCAGCTCACGAGCGATCAGACGTTCAACCGCCAGCTCCTGGATCTGCTCACGCTCGTTGGCATCAAGCTGATCAGCGGTTTTGCGGTGCAATTCCATGGCGTAACTTTGTACCGCGTTGATGAAATCGAAATGACTGATGGGGCGGTTATTGACGACGATGGTTTTTTCCGGCACGAAAAACAACTCCTTGAAAAGCAGAGGGTTCCGGGTGAATTGGAAAAATCCCGAATCCGTGGGAGATCAGTTCGCGGGTGCGTAAGGCGCCAGGGCCTGACCTAAGACCGCGAACTCGGACAGATTGAGGGTTTCGCCTCGGCGTTGGGCATCAATGCCTGTTTCGTTTGCGACCCGGTCGATAGCGGCCGGGGCAAAGCCGGCCGCCTGCAGACAGTTGCGCAGGGTTTTGCGCCGCTGGGCAAAAGCAGCCTTGACCACACGATGAAAGAAGACTTCATCCGCGACCACAACCTGCGGCTGTGCCCAGGGGGTAAAATGCAACACCTCGGACCAGACCTTGGGTGCCGGGATGAAGGCACTGGGCGGTACCTGCACAACCGACCGGATGGCGAACGCCTGCTGAAACAGGACCGACAGGGCGCCATAGGCTGCGGTGGCCGGCGCGGCCCGCAACCGGTCGGCCACCTCCTTCTGGAACATCAGCACAAAACAGCTGAATAGCTGCCGGTGTGCCAGCATCTTGAACAGAACCTGACTGGAGATATTGTACGGTAGATTGGCAACCAGCTTGTAGGGTGGCCTTGTCAGCAGGGCCGGCCAGTCAAGGCGCAGTGCATCGCCGACATGCACCTGTAGCTGGTCGGTGGCGCGCTGTTGCCAGTAAGCTGCCAGATCGCGGTCGATCTCCATCAGCTGCAGCCGATCAACCCGTTCCAGCAGTCGCTCGGTCAAAGCGCCCTGCCCCGGTCCGATTTCGAGTACAGCGTCAGCGGGATGCAGGTCGGCAGCGGTCAAAATAGCTTCAATGATACGATGATCGCGCAGGAAGTTCTGGCCGAAGCGCTTGCGTGGCCGATGATCAACGGTCATGAGAGCGATGCTTCCGGAAGGGGCGCGGCCAGCGTGGCACACGCCAGGTTTTCAGAACAGGCAGCAGCCGCAACACCAGCGCATAACTGATGGCAGCTGCCAGAATGGCGTGGATCAGGCTACCGAAACACAAAGGCAGCAGCAGATCGGCACCTAATTGCTGTAGACATTCCAATGTCAGGCAACGGGGGAACTGCACCCGCGGCATATCCAGTAGAAACCGGCCGGTTTCGTACTGCGCCAGATAAAGAAAAGGCGCCGTCAACGGATTGCTGATCCAGACACCGAGAGCGGCGGCCAGTTTGTTCTGGCACAGCAGCAAAGCCAGCAACAGGGCCAGCAGCATCTGCACACCCAGGGTTGGCGTCATGCCAATAAAAATACCCAGAGCGAATCCCCGAGCGATTTCATCAGGTTGGCCCCGCAACCGCACGAAACGTATCAACAACAGCTTGGCCTGTCGACTGATGCTCCAGTGTCGCCACATGCGCCGGCTCCTGTCGGTTTCAGGGAGTGCCGGACGACCGGCTGGTGACCTGCTCGAGCGGCCAGACCGGGCGTGCATCAAACGAGCGATACCCTGCTGCGCCCCCCTGCAGGCGGGCTTCGGCCGCTACCGCCAGCATGGCGGCGTTGTCGCCACAAAGCGCGGGAGATGGGAACACCACCTCCACGCCTTGCTGCTGCGCCAGGGCCAGACAGCGCTGACGCAGACCGGAATTGCAGGCCACACCACCAGCAATAACTATGCGCTCAAGCCGTTGCTGACGAGCGGCGGCAAAGGTTTTTTTGCTGAGCACTTCAACCACCGCCTCCTGAAAACTGGCAGCCAGATTGGCCAGATGCGGCGGCAGGGCCAGTTCCGGCTGTTTTTTCAGCAGGGTCAGGACCGCCGTTTTGATACCACTGAAACTGAAATCAAACCCCTCATGCTGCAACATCGGGCGCGGCAAGGCAAAGCGGCAGCCATCGCCCTGGGCCGCCAGTCGGTCGATGAGGGCACCACCGGGATAAGCCAACCCGCACATCTTGGCTACCTTGTCGAAGGCCTCACCGGCGGCATCGTCGAGGGTCTGGCCCAAAAGATGGTATTGGCCAAAACCCTCGACCCGATAAAGATGGGTGTGTCCGCCGGAAACCGCCAAGGCCAAGAAAGGAAAGGCCAGATCCCGCTCCAGCAACGGCGCCAGGATGTGACCTTCGATATGATGAACGCCCACCAACGGCAGTCCGGCACCCCAGGCAATGCCCTTGGCCAGCGATAACCCCACCAGCAGCGCACCTACCAGGCCCGGTCCCTGGGTTACCGCCACCGCCTCGATATCTGACAGGCAGACTCCCGCCTGTTGCAGGGCCTGTTCCACCACCAGCGGACCAGCTTCCAGATGTTGACGGGCCGCCAGCTCGGGCACCACGCCGCCATAGAGGGCATGGATATCCACCTGAGAGGACACAATGTTACTGAGAATATGGCGACCGTCGCAGACGACGGCCGCCGAGGTTTCATCACAGGAAGATTCGATGGCGAGAATCCGCATGCAGCACCGTTTCGCTCTAAAAAAAGTGAATATCAGAGCAGATTGGCTGCCAGCTCCGCCAATCCGGAGCGCTCGCCGCGCGTCAGGGTGATGTGACCGGCAATGGACTGCTGCTTGAACTTTTCCACCACATAGGTCAGACCATTGCTTGACGCATCCACATAAGGGTTGTCGATCTGGTACGGGTCGCCAGTCAGCACTATCTTAGTGCCTTCACCGGCGCGGGTGATGATGGTTTTGATCTCGTGGGGCGTGAGATTCTGGGCTTCGTCCACCACCATGTACTGGTTGGGAATGGACCGGCCGCGGATATAAGTGAGTGGCTCAATCTCCATCAGACCCATGTCCACCAGTTCCTTATAGCCGCGTTTGCGTTTGCCGCGTTCTTCCACGGCGCCGAGCAGCAATTCGACATTGTCGAAAATCGGCTGCATCCAGGGTGCCAGCTTTTCCTCGACGTCACCGGGAAGAAACCCCAGATCGCGGCCCATCGGAAACACCGGCCGCGAGACCAGCAGACGGTTGTACTGGGCCTCGTCGGCCGCTTTTTGCAGACCGGCAGCAATGGCCAGCAGGGTTTTGCCAGTTCCCGCCTTGCCGACCAGGGTCACCAGTTGGATGCGGCTGTCCAGCAGCAGATCAAAGGCAAACTGCTGCTCACGATTGCGGGCATGAATCCCCCAGACGCTATCCTTGACCTGTTTCGCCAGTGGCAGGAGGCGCTTTTCATCGGCATGGTAGCGCACCAGCGCCGTGTGTGACGGATTGGTTTCGTCCACCAGTGTGGCGCACTGATTGGGAAACAGATCATCTTCGGCATAATCGAGATGGCCCTGGCCGTAGAAACGATCGATTTCCGTTGCCGGCAGCAGTTTTTCACAGTGACCGGAATAAAGATCGTCGATGGCGACCTTGTCAGACTGATAATCCTGAGCCTTAAGACCGAGAGCGTCAGCTTTGATACGCAGATTGGTATCCTTGGTGACAAAAATGACCGGGCAATCGCAGGACTGTTTGAGAGCCACTGCCGAGGCCAGAATGCGGTTATCGGCCCGATCCAGACGCAAATCGGAGGAAAATCCGGCCGCCTGCTGACTGGAGTACAGCAGCACATGCAGCATGCCACCGTTTTCCAGCGGCACGCCATCCACCAGACTGCCACTGGCGCGCAGCTGGTCAAGTTGGCGCGATACATGCCGGGCATTACGGCCGATTTCGTTGAGATCTTTTTTAAAGGTATCAATTTCTTCGATCACGGTGATGGGAATGACCAGATCGTTATCTTGGAATTTGGCCAGTGCCTGGGGATCATGCAGCAGAACATTGGTATCGAGAACGTACTTTTTTTTCATGCTCTCACCCTTTTCACAAATAAATTGAAATATCCCGTCACAGCCGAGAGGCCAACTGGCGCATGGCCGCGAGAAAACGATCGATATCGGCACTGGTGGTAAAAAAACCGGGACTGACCCGGACGGTGCCGGCCGGATAGGTACCAATGCTGCGGTGAGCCAGGGGCGCACAGTGCAGGCCCACGCGCACGGCAATACCGTACTGGTGGTCAAGGACAAAGCCCAACTCGGCTGGATCGAGCCCTTGTAGGGCCAGGGACACAACCGCTGTCTGCTGGCCAGGACCTGGCCCAAACAGCCGTACGGCGGGCAGCTGCTGCAGCCCCTGCCACAGCTGCAGCAGCAGTTCCTGTTCGTGACGGATAATCTGATCCAGACCGGTATGACAGATGAAGTCGACGCCGGCTTGCAGACCAGCCAACGCCGGCAGATTCAGGGTGCCGCTTTCCAGCGCTTCAGGCAGGCAGTGCGGCTGTTCCAGCTGGCTGGAGGCCGTACCGGTGCCACCATATAGCAGCGGCTGTAGTTCAAGCCCTTCGGCAACATAGAGAAAACCGGTTCCCTGCGGTCCCAGCAAACCCTTGTGGCCGGGCGCGGCCAGCAGATCAATGCCCATCTGTTGTACATCAATCGGGCAGACCCCGGCGCTTTGTGCGGCATCGACCAAAAAGACAATGCCCTGCTCCCGGCACCAGGGCCCCAATTCATCAATGGGCTGCAGAGTGCCGGTAACATTGGAGCAATGATTCATGACCAGCAAACGGGGACGGTGCGCCAGGCAGGCCCGCCGGACATCGGCGCCTGCCACCCGCCCCTGGCAGTCAGCCGGCACCTGAATCCACTGAACACCCCGCTGTTGCAGCTGATAGAGCGGGCGGGCAACGGCGTTGTGTTCCATGCTGCTGCTAACCACCGTGTCGCCAGGCTTTAACAGACCGAACAACGCCGTGTTGATGGCCTGGGTGGCATTGGCGGTGAACACCAAGCGGTCAGATACAGGAATCCGGAAGAAGCGGGCCAGTGTTTCGCGTACAGCCAGCAGGGTCTGCCCCGCCTGGCGGGCCGGCAAGGCACTGCCCCGACCGGCACTGGCACCACATTGGCGGGCCGCATGATCCTGGACCTGATAGACAGCTTCGGGTTTGGGAAAGCTGGTAGCGGCATTATCGAGATAGAGCAGAGAGGAACTGGCCATCACGGCTGCGCCTCAAATGGCAGCGGGTTGTTCCCGTCGGAGGCACGAAAGGAGACACAGAGGCAGACAGGAAAATTTTTCCGGAAGATGGCGCGACACATGATGGGCGAAACTACCATCGGCCCGCCGTCGTTGGCAACGCAAAAGCGTGACAGCACCAGCGCCTGTCCAGTCAGTCGTCGTCGCCCTCACCAAAATTTCACCGAACAACCGTTGACCTCCACGACATCTTGTGGTTTAACTCCGGCCAACCACTGAATCTGGTAGCAAGGCCGCCAATCGTTTAACCGCCAGACCCCTTAGGCGGCACCGTTCATAAACCCGTTTTTATCCCCCACCGCATGAAGGAATACCGCACCATGGCCAACGACTCCCTGGATACACCGCTCAACCTGACCCGCAACGCCCTGACGGTTCTGGAACGGCGCTACCTCAAACGCGACGAACAGGGCCGCGCCCTGGAAACACCGACCCACATGTTTCGCCGCGTGGCCGATGCCATCGCCGCCGCTGAACGGAAGTTCGATCCTCAGGCTGACTGTGATGCTCTCAGTGCCGACTTCTATCGCCTGATGACACAGCTGGAATTTCTGCCCAATTCACCGACGCTGATGAACGCCGGGCGCGAACTGGGACAGCTGTCGGCCTGCTTCGTGCTGCCGGTGGACGATTCGATGGAAAGCATCTTTGAGGCCATCAAAAATACCGCCCTGATCCATAAGAGCGGTGGCGGCACTGGTTTTTCCTTTTCGCGTATCCGGCCGGCGCATGACGTGGTGCTTTCGACCAAAGGGGTTTCGTCGGGACCGCTTTCCTTCATGAAGGTGTTCGATGCCGCCACCGAAACCATTAAACAGGGCGGCACCCGGCGCGGGGCAAACATGGGGATACTGCGTGTCGATCATCCCGATGTGATGGATTTCATCATGTGCAAGCGGGATCAGACGGTGCTGACCAACTTCAACATCTCCGTCGGCATTACCGAAGATTTTATGGAAGCGGTCAAGAGCAACAGTGAATACGATATCATCAATCCGCGCACCGGCACGGTGGTCAATCGCCTGTCAGCGGCCAAGGTATTCGATCACATTGTCGATCTGGCCTGGACCAACGGCGAACCGGGGATCATCTTTCTCGATCGCCTCAACCGTGACAACCCGACTCCACACATTGGCGAAATCGAAAGCACCAACCCCTGCGGTGAACAGCCCCTGCTGCCGTACGAATCCTGCAACCTGGGCTCCATTAACCTGCGGCTGATGGTGCGTGATGGCCAGATCGATTGGCAACGGTTGGAACACACCATCAAGCTGGCGGTGCGCTTCCTTGATAATGTGATCGAGGTCAACAACTACCCTATTCCCCAGATCGCTGAGATGACCCGCGCCAACCGCAAGATCGGGCTGGGCATCATGGGTTGGGCCGATCTGCTGATTCAGCTCGGCATTCCCTACAACCACAGCGAAGCCGTTGCTCTGGCCGAGAAATTAATGGGATTCATTAACGAAATTGCCCAGGAAACCTCGCGCCAGCTGGCGCGCGAACGGGGCGCTTTCCCCAATTTCAAGGGCAGCCGTTTCGATCAGCGCAATGAAGCGGAGATTCGCAATGCCACCTGCACGACCATCGCGCCTACCGGCACCATCTCGATCATTGCCAACAGTTCCAGCGGCATCGAGCCGTTGTTCGCCGTCTCTTATGTTCGCCAGGTGATGGATAACGACATTCTGGTCGAGGTTAATCCGCTGTTCGAGCAAGTGGCGCACGAACGTGGCTTTTATTCGCCCGAACTGATGAAGTTGATTGCCGAAAAGGGGTCGATCAGGGACTTTGAGCAGATTCCCGAGGATCTCCGCCGTCTGTTTGTTACCGCCCACGATATCCGGCCGGAGGACCATATCCGCATGCAGGCGGCGTTTCAGCGTCATACCGACAATGCCGTTTCCAAAACGGTCAATTTCTGTCACAGCGCCAGTCGCGAGGACGTGGCCACGGTTTACCAGCTTGCCTATGAAAGCGGCTGCAAGGGCGTCACCATTTATCGTGATGGTTCCCGTAGCAACCAGGTGCTGTCGGTGAAGAAGGAAGGCAGTCGGCCGGAAGATTCGGTGCCGATGGAAAACAAGAAGGCCACCCGCAAACGCGACCGGCCCCGTACCCTGCAGGGAGCCACCTATCAGATGGAAACCGGCTGCGGCCCGCTCTATGTCACCATCAACGAGGACCAGCATGGGCTGTTCGAGGTCTTCACCACCATGGGCAAGGCCGGTGGTTGCGCCGCTTCCCAGTGTGAGGCTCTTGGCCGGCTGGTGTCGCTGGCCTGGCGCAGCGGCGTGCAGGCGCGTCAGGCCGTCAAGCAGCTGATCGGCATCAGTTGCCATAAGCCGGCTGGCTTCGGTGCTAACCGCATTACTTCCTGTGCCGATGCCCTGGCCAAAGCCATCCAGCTGCACATGCAGAACGATGAGCAGCACGAAAGCCACAACGGTGGTGCCTGCCCCGAATGTGGCGGTCCTATCGAGCACGAAGGCGGCTGCTGCGTCTGCCACGCTTGCGGCTACAGCGAGTGCGCCTGACGGAAAACCACCAGCGACCTTAGATTCCGGCGCGCGGCCAAGGCTGCGCGCCGGTTCTGTTTGGTGCGGCAGCGGCATTTCAGGGATTTTATCGCTCCACTCCTTCCTGCGGGCTTCGCAGAGTGGGTCGGTTTTGTCTATGAGCCGCGCAGCAGATCGCGGGCAATGACCAGGCGCTGGATTTCTGAGGTGCCCTCGCCGATTTCACACAGCTTGGCGTCGCGATAGCAGCGTTCGACAGAACTGCCTCGCAGATAGCCATAACCACCGAAGATCTGCACCGCCCGGTCGGCATTGCGCACTGCCGTGCGGGCAGCAAACAGCTTGGCCTTGGCGGCGGCGCTGCCACAGGGCTGACCGGCATCGCACAGACGGGCAGCCTGGCGGGTCAGCAACCAGGCGGCATCAAGTTCGGTGGCCATATCGGCCAGGGCCCATTGAATAGCCTGAAACTGGCCAATGGCTTGACCGAACTGCCGACGGCGGCGGGCATGACGAAGGGCTTCATCCAGACAACAGCGGCCGATGCCGCAGGCCAGGGCGGCGATGGCGATACGACCGCGGTCGAGCAGCGCCAAGGCATCCTTGAGCGCCTGACCTTCTGTGCCCAGCAGGGCTTCGGCGGACACCTCGACCTGTTGTAGCTGTAATGGGCAGGTATTGGAACTGCGACAGCCCATCTTTTCCAGTGGCCGGCCTGGTCGCACACCTGGACGATCAGCCTCGACCAGAAAAGCACTGATGGCCCGTTGCGGCGCAGCTGCCGTGCGCGCCAGCACGATGAACAGCGCCGCCCAGTTGCCCTGGGTAACAAACATCTTGCGCCCCTGCAATTGCCAACCGGTCGCTGTGCGTTCAGCACGGCAACTTAACGCGGCGGCGTCACTGCCACTGCCCGCTTCGGCCAGGGCCCAGGCGCCAAGCTGTTCGCCCCGCGCCAGCGACGGCAAATAACGCTGCTGCTGCTCAGCTGTACCAAACAGCCGCAAATGGTCACACACCAGGCTGTGGGCCGCCAATGTCAGAGCCAGGCCGGCATCGCAGCGGGCCAACCGCTCAATCACGCGCAGCAGATCATCGCAGCAACCGCCCTGTCCGCCCCACTGCTGCGGCACGCAGACTCCCAGATAGCCCAGCACCCCTGCCTGGGACAGCAACGCTGCAGGACAGGCACCATCAATATCGCGCCGACGGACTCCCGGCGCCACCTGCTCACGGACAAAAAGGTCCAGTACGTCAAGGTCGATGCAACTCATGACATTCCTCCCGCGTGTTGTTGCAAACGCTGTTGCAGATTCAGCAATAAATCCTCCGGCAAGGCGATGGTGCGGCCGGCGCGATCCATCAGCAGATGACGACTGTTGCCTTCGGCCAGCACCCGTCCGTCAGCATGCAGGATACGGTAGGAAAATTCCAGCAGGCGCCGTTTCAACCGGACCAGGCGGGTTTCGATCTGCAACACATCCTCGTAACGGGCCGGCAGCAAAAAACGCAGGTGCAACTCGGCCACCACCACCAGCACCCCCTGTGCTTCCCACTGGCTGTAGGGCAATTCCAGCTGCCGCAGAAAGGCCGAGCGGCCCTCTTCGAACCAGATAGGGTAGCAACTGTGATGAACAATCCCCTGGGCGTCGGTTTCGGCATAACGTACCCTGAGTTGCGTTGTGTGTACGGGCATCGCTCAAACCTCCAGCCATAAACACAAAAACCGCCTTTCCAGTCTGGAAACGCGGTTTTTGCCATCAAAAGAACGGATATGGGTCCGCATTATCGCGCCGGCAGGCAGCATACCTGCCTTGCCGCAGCGCGGGTACCCGCGACACAGGCGAAGCCCTCAGCTGTCAACCCGTTCGCGCAATTCCTTGCCGACCTTGAAGAAAGGCAGCTTTTTGTCCTTCACCTCAATGGTTTCGCCGGTCTTGGGATTGCGGCCAGTATAGGCCTTGTAATCCTTGACCACAAAGCTGCCAAAACCACGAATCTCAATGCGGCCGCCCTGGATCAGTTCCTCGGTCATCGAATCGAAGATCAGATTGACGATCTCCTCGGCCCGTTTGTAGGTCAGGTCTTTTTCCAACGACAACGCCTCGACCAGTTCCGACTTGTTCATAACGCCTCCCGCCTCGTTCCGTTACGTTTCATTCGCCAGCCGCAGACCACAGAGGGATCCATCGTTGCCATGCCTGCTGTGTTAACCGCTTCAAAATACAGAATTGGGCCATTCTGTCAATATCCGAAGTGGCCGAAAACCGCAGACCCGGCTCTACCTGGGGGAAAGCAGATCAGATAACGGTGAAAGGAGACAACGTCCAGATCACGCGCGCCTCGGCCGGACCGATATTTTTCCACTGATGAGGCAGGTGAGATTTAAATGAGAGACTGTCGCCAGGGTTGAGAACATAGAGATCGTCGATGATGGTGACCTGCAGGCAGCCCTCCAGCAGGAATATCAGTTCATCCCCCGGATGGTACATGTTGTCGTCACCGCTTTTGCCTCCCTTGGGAATGGTACAGTAAAACGAGGTAAATTGCGGATCGCGCAGGCCGGAGGTAAAGGACTCCGTCAGCATGTTGCTGTTGTTTTCGTAGATGGTGGTATCGCGTTGGCCGCTGGAGGTAAACACAACCTCGTGGGTGGTTTTGACCTCCTCCACGAAGTAGTCGATGCTTTTTTCGAACACCCGAGCAAGTTTCATGAGAATTTCGACAGAGGGAATGGTCAAACCCCGTTCGACCCGAGAGATCATATTGGAGGAAACACCCGAACGGCTGGCCAGATCCTGAATGGTCATCTCGCTGCCAAGCCGGATAGCCTTGAGTTTTTTACCGATGATTTTGCGCAGTTTCATCCATTCCTCCTCAGGCATGTTGCTGCGCCACATCGGGCGCTGGCGAAACCACCCAGAGTACCCGGGTCTGACCGCTGCTGGTATTGACCCAGCGATGCGGCAGGTTGGCCTTGAAACAGACGGAATCGCCCGGCTGCAGATGGTAACAGTGCTCTTCGATGATCAGGTCGAGAGAACCCTGCACCACCAGGGCAAATTCCTCACCGACATGCACCATGTTGCCTTCACCACTGTCGCAACCCGGTTCGATGGTGTCGTAAAAGACCGTGAATCCGGGATCACGCAACCCCTGTGTCAGGCTGATGATCTGATGTTTGTCTTGAAAGAAAAAGATGGGTTCTCCTTCTCCCGCCCGGGTATAAACCACCGTTGAGCCCTTCTCCGCTTCCTCGACAAAATAACTGATGCTCATGCCGAAAGCACCGGCCAGTTTCATCAGAATCTCGACCGACGGCGTTGTCAGCCCCCGCTCAATACGTGAAATCATGTTCGAAGAAACCTGGGATTTATGCGCCAGAATTTCAATGGTCATGTCATTTTTCAGGCGCATTTTTTTCAGTTTTTTACCAATCAGCTCCCTGACCATTTGCCGCCTCCTGTGCCCAACGGATAAAGCATAGAATAAAATGATGTTTTAGCATCACGAAAATTGCTTTGTCAACGAGCGAGTGGTGCCTGCAGCCTGTCAGGGCAGAGAAAACCCTGTCCCATGAGAAATCACGTTAACACGACGGGATAAGTGTCAACCTGAGATGAGATTATAATCACAGAGCCCCTGCCGAAAAAGCGAACGATCGTTCGGTTATTCCACCGGAATGCACCGCCATATTGCGTCGCGACGTGGCGAGGCAAACCGACGCCTGCCTAAACAATGGGCACTCCATCTCGTTCACTGCCTTGCGCTCTCAGAAAAAGAACGATTTCCGCTCGGACACTAAACGCTTGGTTGACAGAAAAACAAAAAGGCCCGCTTCAAGGGCCTGCAGGAACGTGAATTCATCTAAAAATCACCAAAAAAACGCCAGCTGTTACTTCTGGCATGATGTCTGCTTATTATGACAGCAAACAGGATTCAAGCCCTGTCTCCTTCTTTAAGCCTCGGCGCTTCCCTCCTTAGCCCGAGGCTCTTTTTTTGTCATTTCTTTCCTCTGGCGGTTAAACCGGGTAAGCGACCAGTTGCCCAGCCTGCAGCTGGTCGGCAACCCGTACCCGGCAAAGCTGGCCGGCCAGCGGTAAGTCGCTGACCACCAACAGCTCGACATATTCACTGCTGACCGCCTGAAAACCCCGCTGCCCCTGCCAGCACGTTGGCTGGCGTTCGCAAACCACTTCCAGATTGCGACCACACTGCTGCTGCAGAAAATCCTGCGCCTGGCACTGGCCCAGCATTCGCAGCATGGCGGCACGACGGCGGATCAGATCGCCATCAAGCTGCGCCGGCATGCTGGCGGCGGCGGTTCCCGGTCGGCAACTGTAGGGAAACACATGCAGATAACTCAATGGTAGAGATTTCAGGCACTGCAGGGTCTGGTCAAATTCGGCTGCGGTTTCGCCGGGGAAGCCCGTCAGCACATCAAGCCCCAGTCCTACTCCCGGCAAAGCTGTGGTGACATGGTCGATCAGGTCGGTGAAAAAGGCGGCGCTGTAGTGCCGGTTCATGCGCTGCAGCACCGTATCGCTGGCCGATTGCAGGGGGATATGCAGATGACGGCATAGGCGTGGTTGCCGCGCCAGCAGCTCGATCAGGTCGCTATCGACTTCCTGCGGTTCCAGCGAACCCAACCGCAGACGGGGAATCGTGGTTTCCGCCAGCAGCTGCTGCAGCAGCGTGGTCAGGCGGATGGCCGGCTGCAAATCCTGACCATAGCGGCCGATATGAATACCGGTCAGCACCACCTCGGCGTAGCCCTGTTCAGCCAGAGTCCTCACCTGAGCCACCACCTGCTCCGGCCGGGCACTGCGGCTGGGACCGCGGGCAAAGGGAATGATGCAATAGGAACAAAAAGCGTCACAACCGGTCTGGATCTGCACAAAGGCACGGCTGTGCTGGCTGAAACCGCTGATGGACAATTCAACCTGACCGCCACTACGACGAATGTCGCCCACCTGCCGCACCGGGCCATCGCCTTGCACAATCGCCAGCAGATCAGCCTTTTCGCGATTGCCAATCACAAACCGCACACCGGCAAGGGATTCAAACTGTTGCGGCTGCACCTGCGCGGCACAGCCAGTGACAAGGACGCGACAGGTGGGGTTAAGACGCCGCGCCCGTCGCACCCAGCGGCGCGACTGGGCATCGCTCTGGGCTGTGACACAGCAGCTGTTGATGATCACCAACTCGGCGCCCTGTTCAAAGGACAGCTGGCGATAACCGGCCTGCTGCAGCAGCTGTTGCATTGCGGCCGATTCGAACTGATTGGCTTTGCAGCCCAGGGTCACCAGACTGAAGGTGGGTGGTGCCGTCACAGGATAAAGCCTCCGCCCAGCACCGTATCGCCCTGATAGAAAACAGCCGCTTGCCCCGGCGCGATGCCAGCCTGGGGTGCCGTCAGCTGTACCCGCACCTGCTGCGGTCCAGACGATTGCAGGCGGGCGGCCACCGGCTGGTGGCGATAACGAATCTGACAGCACAGATCATCGAAGGCCTCCGGCGACTGTGGCGCATTCCAGACCAGCTCAGTCACCTCGAAGGTCTCACGCAGCAGCAGCGGCCTTTCTCCGACCACCACCTGATTGGCGATTGGATCCAGACGCACCACATAAAGAGGTTCCCGCCAGGCCAGATTGAGGCCCCGCCGTTGTCCGACGGTATAGCGGTGAATGCCGTTATGATTTCCCAGAACCCGGCCGTCAACATGGACCAACGCACCAGCCGGCGGTGATGCGGCGTCCGTCTCGACAAAGCGGATATAGTCATTATCGGGAATGAAGCAAACGTCCTGACTTTCGCCACTGTCACCCGCCGCCAGGCCAAAACGACGCGCCTGTTGGCGCACCTGCTCCTTGGTCAGGTCACCCAGGGGAAAACAGATCCGCGCTAGCTGCGGCGAGGACAGACAGAACAGGAAATAACTCTGGTCCTTGCGTAGATCGCTGGCGCGGCATACCCGCGGCCAGTCTGGCTGGCGCTGGTCAAGGCGAGCGTAGTGGCCGGTGGCCAGCAGGTCGCAGCCCAGGCGGTCAGCCTCATCCAGCAGCAAGCCGAACTTGAACAGCCGGTTGCACAGGACACAGGGGTTGGGCGTACGCCCCTGACAATAGCTCCGACGAAAAGGGGTCATGACCTGGCGCTCAAAATCGTCGACACAATCACAGACCCGAAAAGGAATGGCGAGTTCAGCAGCGACTCGACCGGCGGCAGCAATCGTAGCCTCTCCAGCCGCGCCCGGCAGCAGGCGCAGGGTGATGCCCTGCACGGCAAGGCCCTGTTGCTGCAGCAACAGGGCCGCCACCGTCGAATCGACTCCTCCGCTCAGGGCAACCAGGGCCGAACGGGGCCTGCTGTTCTCAGTCATGCGGTCTCAATCATGGTCAGCCAGCAGACATTCGATGACCGGACAATCAAAAAGCGACAGATCGACATCAGCAGGCAGGCTCAGGGACTGTAGTCGTCCGACCACCGCCGGTAGACGTTGCAACAGTGCCGCCACCTCGGCTTCACTGGTCTGATAGCCCAGGCTCAGCCGCACGCTGGAATGCAACCGTGCCCCAGGCACCCCCATGGCGCTGAGCACATGCGAAGCCCCGGCACTGCCCGAGGTGCAAGCGCTGCCCGAAGAGGCCGCAATACCGACCAGATCCAGCCCCAGCAGCAGCCCCTCGCCCTCGATCTGCGGGAAACTCAGATTCAGGGTGTTTGGCAAACAGCTGTGGGGATCGCCATTGCGTACGACCTCGGGAACTGCGGCCCGGATGCCATCTTCGAGCTGCCGCAACAGGGCCCGCTGCCGTTCGTTCTCCTGACACAAGCGCGGCCGGATCCAGTCACAGGCGGTACCCATGCCGACGATGCCAGCGACATGATGGGTGCCGGCCCGCAGCCCCCCTTCCTGATGACCACCATGCAAATAGGGGCAAATCGCCGTGCCTCGGCGCACAAAAAGGGCGCCGATCCCTTTGGGCGCACCGATCTTGTGGCCTGACAATGACAGCAGATCTACAGGCGTCCGGCGGACATCAATGGGCACCTTGCCCAGAGCCTGCACTGCGTCGGAGTGAAACCGAATGCCATGGCGGCGGGCCACGGCGGCTACGGCGTCGATGGGAAACAGCACCCCGGTTTCATTGTTGGCCCACATGACGGAAATCAGTACCGTATCGGGTCTGATGGCCGCTTCGAGTTCGGCCAGATCGATCTGGCCGCTGGCGTCCACCGGCAGATAGCTGACTGAACCACCATGCCGCTCATGGTAGCGGCAGCTATCCAGCACCGCCAGATGCTCTACGCTCGTGGTAATCAGGTGCCGCCCCTGTGGCCGCAGGGTTTCGAGGCTGCCGAGCAGGGCAAAATTGTCGCTTTCGGTACCGCCGGCTGTGAAGATGATTTCCTCCGGCTCGGCTCCGATCAGCGCTGCCACCTGGGCACGGGCTGTTTCAATGGCCGTGCGGGCCCGCCGGCCGGGCTGATGCAGACTGGCCGGGTTGCCGAAATGTTCCGCGAAATAAGGCCAGATTGCATCCCGTACCTGAGGCAACAGGGGGGTGGTGGCATTGTTGTCAAAATAGAGGCAGTCCATGTCGCTCACTCCGCCGATGACACGCTGCGCTCCAGCCGCATTTGCACATGACGTTGAGCGTCGCGACTGAGGTCCTCGATGGAAATTGATGCCAGAAAGGTGCGGATGCGCTCGCCCAGTTCCAGCCAGACCGGATGGGTGACGCAGAATTCGCGCATCTGGCAGTCCTTGCCGCCTTCAACACAGGCCGCCGGGGCAAGGGTTTCCTCGACGCTATCAATAATCTCGACTAAGGCAATCTGGTCGGCTGGTCGTGCCAGAACATAGCCTCCACCGGGGCCACGCACACTCTGGACCAGATCGCTGCGACGCAGTTTGGCGAACAGCTGCTCCAGATAGGTCAGAGAGATATGCTCGCTGTCGGAGATTTCACGAATGGAAACCGGCGTGCCATCCTGTTGCAAATTCAGCCGCACCATGGCCCGCACGGCATACAACGCTTTGGTTGAAAGACGCATCTTTCTTTTTCCTCACCACAGGGTTCAGGACTGGCGCTGCAACTGCTGCAGCTGCCGGGTCAGTTCCGCCACCTGCTGTTCCAGTTCAGTGATGCGCTGACATTGCACGTCAGGCAGGCGGCCGTGCTCCAGATCGGGGCGTCGCTCTTCCGTCGCCGGTTGCTGTCGCTCCTGGGTGACTACCCGACCAGGAATGCCAACCACAGTGGCATTTTCCGGCACCTCTTTGACCACGACGGAATTCGAGCCGATCTTGCTGCCATCCCCTACCGTGAACGGACCAAGAATTTTGGCGCCAGAGCCGACAACAATATTGTTGCCCAGCGTTGGATGGCGTTTTTCCTTGGCCCAGGAGGTGCCACCAAGGGTGACACCATGATACAGGGTGCAATTGTCGCCGATCTCAGCCGTTTCGCCGATGACCACGCCCATGCCATGATCGATGAAAAAACCACGCCCGATGCGGGCGCCGGGGTGAATTTCGATGCCGGTGACGAAGCGACTGAACTGTGACACACAGCGGGCAATGAAATAAAACCGTCTCTGCCACAGCCCGTGCGCCAGGCGATGCAGTTGCAAGGCATGAAAGCCGGGATAACAGACCAGGACCTCTAGTACCGAACGCGCGGCGGGATCACGTTCGAACACCACCTGGATATCTTCCTTCAGCAGGCGAAACACGGCAGGCTCTCCTTGACAGGCAACAGGATGAACAACAGCAGCCACCAACCACACCATTGCGATCAGCGACTGCTTGATAGCATTTTCCGAGAAAATCTGTCAACAAAGCCGCACCCGTAATCGGACTGCTTTGTTATAAAAAAAGCCGATAAGCGGGATTGTCCTGTTCTTCGATGTAGTAATAACCCAACGCATCCAGCACCGCGCGCACCCGTCCCGCCGCGCCCGGCGGCAGTTCCAGCCCGACCAGCACCCGACCGTAATCACCCCCCTGGGCCCGGTAATGGAACAGGGAAATGTTCCAATCAGCGCCCAGGGCAGCAAGAAAACGCGCCAGCGCACCAGGGCGCTCCGGGAACCAGAAACGGTAGAGATGTTCATTAGTCACCTGCGCGCAACGGCCACCGACCATGTAACGCACATGGGTCTTGGCCAGATCGTTGTCGGTCAGGTCCTCGCAGTCATAGCCCTGCTGGCGCATCTGGGCAAAGAACTCGAAACGCTCCTGCTCATCACGGATGGAGATGCCGACGAAGATACAGGCGCTGTCGCCACAGGCCATGCGGTAGTTAAATTCGGTGATGTTGCGTTCGCCGACCAGTCCGGTACAGAACTGGCGCAGGGCGCCTGGCTGTTCGGGCATGGAAACGGCGAACAACGCCTCCTGCTTCTCGCCGATCTGGGTGCGTTCGGCGACGAACCGCAGCCGGTCAAAATTCATGTTGGCACCGGAGTTGATTGCCACCAGCCGCTGCTGGCGGATGCCCGTCTGCTGCACATACTTCTGCAGGCCGGCAACGCCCAACGCGCCGGCCGGTTCGACGATCGAACGGGTTTCCTGGTAAATGGTCTTGATGCCACTGCAGATTTCATCGGTGGAAACCAGCACCATGTCGTCGACATAACGGCGGCACAGATCAAAGGTGCGGCTACCAACCTGACGGACCGCCACCCCGTCCGCGAAGATGCCGACGGTTTCCAGTTCAACACGCTGGCCGGCGCGCAGCGATCTGGTCATGGCGCAGCTGTCTTCCGGCTCGACACCAATAACCTTGACGTCAGGCCGCAGGGCCTTGATGTAAGCGGCGATGCCAGCGATAAGTCCACCACCACCAACAGGCACGAAAATCGCGTTGAGTCGGCCAGCGCTCTGGCGCAGCAGTTCATCGGCGATGGTGCCCTGACCAGCAATGACATCATCGTCATCAAAGGGGTGGATATAGGTCATGCCGCGTTGTTGCTGGAGTTGGGCGCAATGTTCGGCCGCCTCGG
This sequence comes from Desulfuromonas thiophila, assembly GCF_900101955.1. Lineage (NCBI taxonomy): Bacteria > Pseudomonadati > Thermodesulfobacteriota > Desulfuromonadia > Desulfuromonadales > Desulfuromonadaceae > Desulfuromonas > Desulfuromonas thiophila. The sequence goes on from NZ_FNAQ01000005.1 coordinate 78,082, forward strand.
AATAGTTGTCACCGTGCAGAATAACCTCGGCGCCATAGCTGCGTACCGCTGCAACCTTGATGGCCGGCGTGGTCGCCGGCATGACAATCAGCGCCTCGATGCCCAGTTTGCGGGCGGAAAAAGCGACGCCCTGGGCATGGTTACCTGCCGAAGCGGCAATGATGCCGCGTTCGCGTGCCGCCCGTGACAGCTGGGCAATACGATTGTAGGCCCCACGTAGCTTGAAGGAAAATACCGGCTGCAGATCCTCGCGCTTGAGCAACACCTGATTATCCAGCCGCAGCGACAAGCCGGGTGCTGGTTCCAGCGGGGTTTCACTGGCTGCCTCATAGACCTGCGAGGTCAGGATACGTTTCAACATGCCATACATAGAAGGAATCGCTCTCGTTGGATTGCCGGGAAAGCAACTGGCTGGCCTGATGAGCCGGCCAGTTCCAGGCCCTCACCACAGGGTGAGCAACCGGTTAAACAGGGGTTCTTTTCTTCGCTGCTCAAGCGCGTTCTTGTAACACGGCAAACACTGCGGCGCAAACCTTCCCTGCAGCTGCCACACCGCCCGGTGCTTGCTGATAGCACTGCGGCCCCTGATCGTGAAAAAACAAAACCTGTTTTGCGGAAAACCGGGACCGGCTCTCGACAAGGCCGACCGCTTTCCCTTATACTGGCGCGGTTGTGACGTTCCAGGGTCACGGCTGAGTTGATCTGGCGTTGATGCCGCCCGTTCGTATGCCATGCAAAGGAGAGTAGCACATGTCTGAATTTTTCTACCAGGACCCCTTCCCCCTTGGCAAAGACGATACACAATATCGCCTGCTGACCAAGGACTATGTCAGCACCACCAGCTTCGAGGGTCAGGAGATTCTCAAGGTCGATCCGGAGGGCCTGGCATTTCTGTCGAATCAAGCCTTCCGTGAGGTCAACTTTCTGCTGCGGCCGGCTCACAACGACAAGGTGGCAGCCATTTTGAAGGATCCCGAAGCCTCGGCCAACGATCGCGGCGTGGCCATGGCCATGCTGCAGAATGCTGTGGTATCGGCCAAGTTCGAGCTGCCGTTTTGCCAGGATACCGGCACCGCCACGGTGCTCGGCAAGAAGGGGCAGAATGTCTGGACCGGCGGCAACGACGCGGCCATGTTGTCCAAGGGGGTCTATAAGACCTACACCGAGGAGAATCTGCGCTACTCCCAGAACGCCCCCCTCAACATGTACGACGAGGTCAACACCAAGTGCAATCTGCCGGCCCAGATCGACCTGATGGCCACCGAGGGCAGCGAATACAAGTTCCTTTTCGTCGTCAAGGGCGGCGGCAGCGCCAACAAGAGCTACCTGTATCAGGAAACCAAGGCGACCATCAACCGCAACAGCTTTGTCGACTGGCTGGTGGGCAAGCTCAAATCCCTTGGCACCGCGGCCTGTCCGCCCTACCATGTCGCCTTCTGTATCGGCGGCACCAGTGCCGAATCCTGTCTGAAAACCGCCAAGCTGGCTTCGGCTGGCTACCTTGACGTCCTGCCGACGGAAGGCAATGCCCATGGGCAGTCGTTCCGCGACATCGAGTTGGAGCAGGAACTGCTCCAACGCGCCCAGCAACTGGGTATTGGTGCTCAGTTCGGCGGCAAGTACTTTGCCCACGACATCCGCGTCATCCGCTGCAGCCGCCACGGTGCCTCCTGTCCCATCGGCCTGGCGGTTTCCTGTTCGGCCGACCGCAATATCAAGGCCAAAATCAACAAGGACGGTATCTGGCTGGAGCAGATGGATAGCAATCCCGCCCGCCTGCTGCCCGAGGGTGGCCGCGGCAGCCGGCCCGAAGTGGTCAAGATCGATCTCAATCGGCCGATGAACGAGGTGTTGGCCGAACTGACCAAATACCCCATCAAGACCCAGCTTTCACTCAACGGGACGATCATCGTCGGTCGCGATATCGCCCATGCCCGTTTCCGCGAGATCATCGAGCGCGGCGAAGAACTGCCGCAATACCTGAAGGATTACCCGATTTACTACGCTGGTCCGGCCAAAACGCCACCGGGCAAGCCCTCGGGCTCCTTTGGCCCGACCACAGCGGCCCGCATGGACCCCTATGTCGATATGCTGCAGTCGCGGGGCGCATCCATGATCATGATCGCCAAGGGCAACCGTTCACAGCAGGTCACCGATTCCTGCAAGAAACACGGCGGATTCTACCTTGGTTCCATCGGTGGCCCGGCTGCGGCTCTGGCGGAATACAATATCAAGAGCGTGGAATGCCTCGACTTTGAAGACCTGGGCATGGAAGCGGTGTGGAAGATCGAAGTGGTCGATTTCCCCGCCTTCATCCTGGTGGATGACAAAGGCAACGACTTTTTCAAGGAGCTGGGAATCTGATACAGGATTTGAGGGACTGAATCCTGACACTTGATTCAGGCTGCACATTCTGAGTAACTTAACGGCAGGGGGTGACCGCCGCCTGTTAAGCTTCATTCAGCGTAGACACAAAAAAAAGCCGGGCCATCAAGAGCCCGGCTTTTTTTGTGTCTGACATCCTGACGCGACTCCTCGTTTTTTGGGCGCTGCCCCGCACCCCCTTTTCCCCTGAACCAGGGACCTAACCGGAATCTGACAAAAACGTGACAGGCGAACAATACAACAGGCATAGACAGAGCGTTGCTGTTCATTTTTCACCCGCACCGGGAGGCTGTCGATGTCATCATGTCATTCTTTTCACGCTCTGCGTTTCGCCCTCATTGCCAGAATCCCCGGCCGGCGCTCGCTGGCCAGCCGATTGGTTCTGAGCTTCTCCCTTCTGATTTTGCTGATGGGCGGCATTACCGGATTCGCCTTTTTTTCCACCCGACAGATTACCGACGCTGATGCCGAGGTCGCCCAGGCTTTCCAGGATTCGCTGCAAGCTCAGAGCCAGGCGGCCGAAGTAACCGGCTGGCTTAATCTGCTCAATCAGATTCAGGCACAGCACGATCGGTTGTTCATGCAGTTGAGTCTGGCCATGCTGGACAATGCCCCGGCCGAGGTTCTACAGCAATTTCCCATGACCGCCGCCCTTGATGCCCTGTTACAGCATCCTGCTCGACGACAAATGGAAGCACAGTTGCCTGAAGCCGCCGCCAGTTTTACTGCTCTTGAACAGCAACGCGATCAACTTGCTGAGGCCCTGACCCCCCTTCAGGAGCGCTGGCAACCCATTCACGAGGGGCTGGCAGAGGCACTGAACGATCTGAAACGCTCCTATATTTACTGGGCGTTGAAGGTGGCCAACATGATTTTCGTTCACAGCACCATTGATGAGTTGGTGGCCGAGGAGGCCGATGCCACCCTGTTGGCAATGTTTAGCCGCAGTTCCGAGTATCAAAAATTCGCGGATCAGTATCCGGCCTTGCGACAGGCCGTGGAAAAGAGTCGCCAAGACGACAGGCAACTGTGGCAAGCTGCCCGGCAACTCAATCAATTGCTCCTGAGCAGCCAGTGGCCACAGGCCCAGATCCTCTACCGAGATCAGTTCCCCACCCTGGTAAAATCCCTGTCGGTCAATCTTGACCAGGTACTGTTGCAGGAAAAGATTATCAGTACCCGGCAGCGCGCCGCCATTGCCGGTTTTCACACCGCACTGCAGGATCAGGGCCAGAAAATCCAGCTGCACCTAAGCGAGTTGCAAGCCGGACTGACCCGGCAACTGACCCAGCAGGCGGATGTGGCACAGCAACGATCCGATGCCGTTCTGCACGTTCAACAGCAGGCCCACCAGCACGGCAAGCTGGTGGAACAGTTGTTCAGCCTTTTTGCCTTGTTGCTGATTCTGCTTGGCAGCCTGCTGGCCTGGCTGGTAACCCGCTCCATCACCCGCCCACTGGCGCAAACCCGGCAGATGATCCGCCAGATGGACAGTGGCGATCTTTCCTTTCGGATCGCCGAGCCAGGCAATGATGAAATTGGCCAGATCGCCAGAAGTCTCAATGCCTTTGCCGATCATATGGAGCAGGAAATTGTTACCGCCTTTCGTCAGCTGGCACAGGGCAACTTTACCTTTGAAGCCAGTGGCGTCATTCGCGAGCCCCTGCGACAAACCAATGCCGCCCTGACAGCGTTGATGATCGAAGTCCACCAGCTTTGCGATCAGATCGGTCAGCACTCACGCGACAGTGTGGTTCACAGCCAGGCGCTCACTTCAGGGGCCGGGCAACAGGCGCAAGCCCTGGCGGAAATCTCCACCAGCATCAGCTCGATGGCTGGCAGCATCCGTGACAATGCCAACGATAGTGCCTCAGCCTGTCAATTGTCCCGACAGGCCAACCAGTCCGCCCAGCAGGGTCATGATCAGATTCGCCAGATGCTGCAGGCCATGGATGCCATCAACCAGTCGGGCCAGGACGTCGCCCGGATTATCCGCGTTATTGACGACATTGCCTTTCAAACCAACCTGCTGGCCCTCAACGCCGCCGTTGAGGCTGCCCGCGCCGGACAGCATGGCAAGGGGTTCGCCGTAGTGGCCGAGGAGGTCCGCAATCTGGCAGCACGCAGCGCCAAAGCGGCCGGAGAAACCAGCCGGCTGATCGAAGAGTCCATTGCCCAGGCCCGGCAAGGAGCCGAAATTGCCAACCGTACTGCGACATCGCTGGATGAAATTGTGACGGATGTCAATCGGGTTGCCGGGATTATCGAAACCCTGTCGGATTCAGCGAACCAACAGCATCACCAGATTGGTGCCATCGAACAGGCGCTGGAACGCATCAAGCAGGTAACAACCGCCAGTGCGCTACTAGCCGAACAGGGGCACCAGAGCGCTCAGACCTTCTCGACTCAAGCACGAAATCTGCAGCAATTACTGGAGAATTTTTCAATGGCAGACACAGCTGACACCATGCAGCTACCGGCCCAACCGCATCCCCGTAGCCATCGCGTCGCAACGGCGTGCTCTGCCGCCATGTCACAACCCTGTCAATTGCCCTGTTAGCACATCAGGAGGCGTCATGCACCCTCATCTGTTCCGAGACGATAGTGACGAATTTCATGCCAACCCCCCGACTCATCAGCAGGCAAATCTTGCGCCCCTGGCGCTCATACTTGCCGACATTATTGCCAATCGTCGCCTGACCCCTCACTTTCAGCCCATCGTTGATCTTGCGGCCGGCAAGATCATTGGCTACGAAGCTTTGATACGAGGTCCATCCGATACCCCGTTGCACTCTCCCGGCCTGCTGTTTCAGACCGCCATGCAGGTTCATCGCCTGGTAGAACTGGAAATCCTTTGCCGCGATATCAATATTGAATTTTTTTCCCGCCTGAATCTGCCAGGAAAGCTGTTTCTCAATATCAGCCCGAAATCTCTACTGGAAGAAAACTTTCCCAAAGGATTCACACGCAACGCGCTGCAGCGCTATGGACTGGAGGCAAGCCGGGTGGTGATTGAACTGACGGAAAACTTCCCGATCCTTGATGTCACCACCATTCACCATGCCTTGCAGCACTACCGGGACAGTGGGTTCCAGGTGGCACTGGACGATCTGGGTGCTGCCTATGCCGGGTTGCGGTTATGGACGGAACTGAAACCGGATTTTGTCAAGTTCGACAAATATTTCATTCAGGCTATCAATCAGGACAAGCACAAGAAACAGCTGATCCAGAGCCTGCAGGATATTGCCGAACATGTCGGCTGCCAGACGATTGCCGAAGGCATCGAAACCATTGAAGAGTATTATACTGTGCAATCCCTCGGTGTCTGCTTCGGCCAAGGGTACTATTTCTCCCGCCCAACGCCGACACCGCCACTGGATATCCCCCAGCAGATCTGCTTGCATGTTGCCTGCACCAGCAGGGATCAGGGACAGGATTTTAAATGGCGCAGCGAAACCGTTGCCAATCTGATCAAAACCGTACCCACCATCGGCTCCCAGACAACCCTCAGCGAAGCTGGCGATCTGCTTGAAAAGGTACCGGAGCTCATGGCCATACCGGTTGTCGATGAGGGCTTTGCCGGTGGCATGTTACATCGACACCATGCCATGAATGTATTGGCCAGTCGTTTTGGACGGGACCTGCATGGCCGCCGTCCGATTCGAGAGTTTATTGACCGCAATTGCCTGCGGATCGAAACCGATATTCCGATTGAGCAGCTCAGCCAGATTATTACCAATGAAAACTATCTTCATCAGGGTAATCACTTTATCATTACTGAAAAAAACCGCTATCGAGGGATTGGGCAGGTAACCGATCTGCTCAAACGAATTACCGAACTGCAGATCCGCAATGCCCGATATGCCAATCCGCTGACACTGTTGCCCGGCAATGTGCCCATCCATGAATCCATCGAACGGCTGGTTGCGAACGCCACATCGTTCACCGCCTGCTATGTCGATCTGGATCATTTCAAGCCCTTCAACGATACCTACGGTTACAGCCGGGGTGACATGGTCATTCGCCTTGTCGGCAGAATTTTGCAGGACTGCAGCCACCCGCAACAGGACTTTGTCGGCCATATCGGCGGCGACGATTTCATGGTGCTTTTTCGGAGTGAGGACTGGCAGCAACGCTGTCGGAATATTTTGCAACGTTTTGCTGACGAGGTTATAGAATTCTATAACGAGGAACATCGTCAGGCGCAGGGTATCGCCGGCCAGGATCGTCAAGGGCAGCCGGTGTTCTACGGCATCTGTTCCCTGTCCATTGGCGCAACCTGTTTCGACGGGCTGCAGGACTGTTGCAGCCATCATGATATTGCCACTCTGGCGTCAGAAGCCAAAAAACAAGCTAAAAAAATTCAGGGCAACAGCCTGTTTATTAACCGGCGACGCTGCTGGCAGCTGGATACGGCAAGCACGGCAACAGACGACGGCGCCTAAGCACACTTTGTCGGTCATAAAAAACGCACCCACCGATAAATCCGGGGGTGCGTTAAGAGACAAGACTATCGTCTGCATGACCAACAGTCGATTTCAATGCGGCTCCATCACTGGATGGAATGGAAAGGTTTTTTCAGATCGTTCTTGAAAATTGATCCGCCGCCCTGACTATCAATCAGGCGATAATAAACCGTGCGGGTTTCACCGGTGGCGGTATCAATCACGAAGGCGCCCACAGCGGCCTTGTTATCGTCCATGTCGGCACTGAAGGTCGACAGCTGGAAACGGCCGTAGTTGGGTGCGCTGTAGTCCGTTGCACCCACGAGCAGCAGAACCAGCAACATGGCAGCCGCCCCTGTTAACAGCCAGATCATCTGTTGTTTCAAATTGATCCTCCGTTCAATTGTCCAGATTCAGGTTCAGGAATTCTTGGATTTGGTGAAATCATCCTGCGAAGAACCCTGCCCTGTGACCTCGATATAGGGCACGGCCGACTGCACCGCATCCCCCAGCATGCTACCGGCTTCCGTAACATCGAGCTTGAGTACCACAAAGGCATCACCATAGTCATCCCAGCCGTAATCGACCAGTTCCGCCATGAAAATAGTGGCCAGAACCTTGGTTTTAACGCTGTCCGACTTCAGCATATAATTCTCAACGCTGGTTTCACTTTCCAGTTGAAATCCAACAACCTGCTTGATCAGTTGCTTGTAGGCATCGAGTTCGGCGGCGCGCAGAGCTTTAAGCGGCCCAGCCTGTGACGGCGTTGAGGTGGCAAAGGCCACTCGGCGGAATTCCTTGTTTTTCAGGTCGAGTTCCTGGCCGTCGATATTCGTGATACTTGGCAGGGCAACCACCGCCGTTACCTTGGCGACATCCTTGGCATCATCATAAACCACTTCCTCGAAGCGAATTCCGCGAATCAGGGCCTGCGTTTTTGATTCGGTCGTCCCTTCGAAACTGGCCGCCACCATGTCTTCCACCGATTCCGTGGCGCGTAATTTCAGGCCATAAACCGATTCAACCAAGGCACGTTCTGCCAGCACTTTGGCTGCCTGGACGGACATGATCCGCTTGTTTCCTGCCTGGGCTTGCGGTGTCAGCAGGCCGGTCAGACTGACTAGCAAGGCAAACACAAACACTTTCTTCATCATGAGCATTCTCCTTGTCAGGTCAGGGCCTGAAGCTACCATTCCTCATCGCTGAGAATACGACCTATTTTTGCTCTGGTTGCCGGGGCCGGTGCTGGTGCCATTGCGGGAGCGGGAGCTGGCGCAGGTGCTGCAGCAGCCTGACGTGCAGGCTCGGCGGAGGCTTTGCGAGCCGGTGCAGCCGCGGCCTTTGTCGGCGCAGGCGCTGGTGCCGGAGCGGAAACCGGGGCCGGAGCTGGTTGCTGAATCACGAGCGGAGCTGCAGGTTCGACCGGGACCGGTTGAGCCACCTGATAGCCACGATTGAGCTGATAACGGCGACCCAGAGTTTTACTGTTAATGGGAATGCTGGTATAGATATCGATAAACAGCTCCGGTGTAATCTGTGCTGCAGCGCTGAACCCAGGGGCAAACTGCTGCATGGCGCTGATGGTTGCAGCGTCAAGTCGACCTGATTGAGGCACATCATGCCCATGCAGGTAGAGCCATTCCTGGACGGCAATCAAACGCTCGGCGGGTTGCATGTTGTAATAACTGCGTGCCAGTGCCGCCATCACCACTTCATCTGGCTGGGTATCTTCACCCAGCAGACGCCAGTACGGCAGAACCAGATGCTTGCCGACGATCTGTATCATGCTCAGCTCTACCAGCAAACGAACAGCGGCATGACGGCCCTGCACTTTTTTGACCGAACCCTTGCGACCAAAGGTGGGGCCAAACAGCGTGATGCCAATCTCCTTGTCCCCCATGGCCTTGCTGACCTCCATGGAGTTGACCGTGTTCATGCGGGCAATACCCGCCATGGTTCGGAAATCCAGTAGATTGAAATCCAGCGTGATGCGCGCCAGACCCGTCTTGAAGCTCTCACCATAATCCAGAGCAACGGTCTTGGACGGCAGCCAGCCAGGCATGCCGGTAAAATCGGCCTCGGCGCCAGCATCGGTTCCCTGACCACGAGTTTCCAGCCCTCGGTCGAATTCGGTGATGCCGCCGCTGATAACAACATCGGGAATCAGCTTGGCATCGAAACTGGAGTATCCGGTAACCATCTGGTTTTGGATGAAAGCCGGATCATAGGGGATAAAAATCACATTACCACCGATCGAGTTGAGAGAACTCTTGATCATTTCGGTAATGTCGCGCGGAATTTCGCCACCCGTTGATGAAGAGGTGCCGGTATTGTCTCCTATGGGATTGCTCTGGATTTTCAATGGTCCGGTACCGAAGATCTCCGTCATCATGCCCAGTTCCGACAGGGCACGGGTATAAGAAGTAACCTTCACCTGTGGTGCGGTTTCTTTGATCTCGACATCGACTTTGGCCGGATCGACAGCGGCACAGGCCGCAAGCGTTAAAACCAGCAGCACTGTGATAAACAGGCCACAGCTGCGTTGGACACCTGCAGTTATTTTTGATCGATTCATCAGCTCTCCTTACGTCTGCAATTGCTTCAGTCCGCAGCGGGCAGCGACAACGGGAACGCCAGTGCTATTCAACCACCTGCGTCTTGTCACCCCGGCTCTCATCAATAATGATGATGTCACCACGCACGGTTCCACCCGCCCCTAAAACCACGCTGTTCATGTTGCCATCACCGGTGGTTCCGGTTACCACACCACCACTGTTGGCTCGGACAGCGGCCTGGCTTTTTGCCTTGAGCTTGATGAAATTGACGTTGCGATCCTTTTCTCCCAGTTCATCCCATTTGGAAACATTGTCCTCGGTGTAGTTCGAGATGCCGTCGTCAAAATCGCCCGCAATCGCCACCGTCGCACATGCCAACAGCGTCAGAACAATCACCAGCACACGCATGATCAGCCTCCTAAACAAAGGGTTCCCCCGGCAGTCGACCGGAGGAACCCTGCGTGAAACAAAGGTTCAGACAGTGTTCCTTTATTCAACAACCACGGAACCCATGTTTGCCTTATTGCCGATACCGGAAGAGATATTGGCGGCATTCTGAACATTCGACTGGTTCATGATGGTGCCACGTACCTGCGAGCCTTCCACCTTAACCGTGGCCATATTGGCCTCGTTTCCGATACCCGAAGCGATATTGGCGGCGTTCTGCACGTTGGCACGATTCAGAACCGTACCCTGGACAGCGGAATTTTTGATATCAACTGACCCCATATTGGCTTCGTTGCCAATCCCTGAAGCGATATTGGCGGCATTCTGCACATTCGCCTGATTCAGTACGGTGCCGCGAACAGCAGAGCCTTCAATATTCACTGAACCCATGCTGGCTTCGTTCCCGATACCCGAAGCGATATTGGCAGCATTGCGCACATTCGCCGTATTCATAACGGTTCCCTGCACTGCTGATCCCTTGATCCCCACGGAACCCATGCTGGCCTCGTTGCCAATACCCGAGGCGATATTGGCGGCGTTCTGCACATTCGCCCGATTCATTACCGTACCCTGAACCGTGGAGCCCTTAACACCCAGATTCCCCATGTTGGCCTCATTGCCGATGCCCGAGGCAATATTAGCGGCATTCTGGACATTGGACTGGTTCATCAGTGTGCCCTGCACCTGCGACTGTGCCTGAACCAAGCCGGCAGAAAGAATGAGCATACCCGCAGCGATAGCAACCTGTTTCTTCATGACGTTTCTCCCCCTGTGCATTAAGTGATGCCTGTAGGATTCACATCCACCGTGGATGTTACTGACTTTGACGCAATCATAGCGCCTTTTGCGTTTGTTGCAAGCGCGCAGAGCGTTGTTTGTTTTTTTTCCTGAACGTCTTTCAATTGCTCTGAAACCAAATTGTAGTCAGGTTAAAATCGCACCTGTTTTCGTGCCAATAACGTCATATCGCCACAACAAAAACAACCCGCCAGCCCGAGGTTCGGGCATGGCGGGCAAGGAAGAATCGCGTGATACGTTAAGTGGCAGTGGTGTTGGTTGCCGTCAGAACCAGATCAGCAATCAAAATAGAGCGCGAATTCCTCGGGGCTGGGCCGCATGCGCACCCGGTCAACCTCGGCTTCTTTCTTATAGCTGATCCACATATCAATAACGTCTTCGGTAAAAACATCGCCCTTGAGCAGAAATGCGTGATCGTCGCGCAAAGAGTTCAGAGCTTCCTCCAGGGTTCCAGCCACGGCCGGAATGTCCTTGAGCTCTTCAGGAGACAAACCGTAAATGTCCTTATCCAAGGGCTGGCCCGGATCAATCTTGTTCTCAATACCGTCGAGACCGGCCATCAACATGGCGGCAAAGGCTAGATAGCCATTGGCTGCCGGGTCCGGCGTGCGGTATTCAATACGTTTGGCCTTTTCGTTGTTGGTTACGGGAATCCGCAAGGAAGCCGAACGGTTGCGGTTGGAATAGGCCAGGTTCACCGGCGCCTCATAGCCCGGCACCAGACGCTTGTAGGAGTTGGTGCTGGGGTTGGTAAAGGCACACAGGGCCTTGGCGTGTTTGATAATGCCCCCCATATAATACATGGCCAGCTTCGACAGCCCGCCATAGCCATCACCGGCAAACAGGTTCTTGCCATCCTTCCACAACGACTGGTGACAATGCATACCGGAGCCGTTATCGCCAAAAATAGGCTTTGGCATGAAGGTAGCCGTTTTGCCATTGCGGAAGGCAACATTCTTAATGATGTACTTGAACCACTGCAGGTTGTCGCCCATCTTCAACAGGCTGTCAAAGCGCATGTCGATCTCGATCTGTCCGCCGGTGGCCACCTCGTGATGTCCGCACTCGATGTGCAGCCCGACCTCCTGCATGACCAGCATCATCTCATTGCGCAGATCAATCATCGAATCGGTCGGAGCGCAAGGGAAATAACCTTCCTTGTGGCGTGGTTTGTAGCCCAAGTTAGGATATTCCTGACGACCGGTATTCCAGATACCCTCCACGGAATCAACAGCGTAGAAGGATTCGTTCGGACCGGAGGCATAGCGCACGTCGTCAAACACAAAGCATTCGGGCTCTGGGCCAAAATAAACCGTATCGGCAATGCCGGTTGATTTCAGATAGGCTTCAGCCTTACGAGCGATGAAGCGCGGATCGCGGGAATAACCCTCACGGGTGATCGGATCCACAATATTGCAGATCAGACTGAGGGTCGTCTGCTCAACGAAAGGATCGATCTTGGCCGTGGTCGGATCAGGAATAATCAGCATGTCGGAGTTATGAATCGGCTGCCAGCCGCGAATCGAGGAACCATCGAAGCCAATCCCCTCTTCGAAAATATCCTCGCTGAATTCACGAATCGGCGTGGTGAAATGCTGCCAGATGCCAACAAAGTCAAGAAATTTGTAATCAACAAAGGCGCATTGTTTTTCCTGGGCAAAAGCAACAACATCTTTCGGGGTCATGGGCATCTCATCTCCTGGTTGGTGGGTTTACTAAAGGGCCTGCAGCCGCCCCTTTTGGTTTTATCTTTAAAAGTCCAGGCCGAATAAAAGCAGGCCTACAAAGCTGTATCGCCGCGTTCACCGGTACGAATGCGGACCACATCCTCAACCGGTGTCACAAAAATCTTGCCGTCGCCGATTCGGCCGGTTTTGGCAGCCTCAGCAATCTGTTCGACCACTTGAGCGACAATATCATCGGCAACGATGATTTCCAGTTTGATCTTGGGAATAAAATCGACCACATACTCAGCACCACGGTAGAGTTCAGTATGACCCTTCTGGCGCCCAAAGCCTTTTACCTCACTTACCGTCAGGCCCTGAATCCCGATTTCACTCAACGCTTCCTTGACCTCATCGAGCTTAAAGGGCTTAATGATAGCTTCCACTTTCTTCATGAGCAATTCCTCCCTGGCAATGGCCCTGCCGGCAGGGGCCGGCGGCAGATGAATCGACCCTGGCTGAACAGGGACTCGGTCAGCAGCTGATGCAAAAAACCCGCCCAAAAACCTTCCCAGTCCGCCAGAAAAAAAATAAATCCCTGACAATCTCTGTATTGCGTGCCTGGCGCTGAAGCTTTTTGCCTGTGGCCGGGTCTGGCCCTCCGATAAATCATGAGAGCCGCCGGCTAACGCCGATGTTGTATTGCCTTATTCTTGGGCAGACCGTCTGGCCTGTTGCCCAGACTTTCGCCAGCATGGTGGCCAGAAAGTGACAGCCGGTAAGGGCATCGCCGTTGTCCATTCCAGCCAGCGCTGCCACTCGGCTTCAAGGTTCGGCGTCAGCAGACCAGTTCCCACGGCCGCATCGATTTCATCGGCATGCCACCAACGCACCGCATCAATTTCAGCTGGAGCAAAACGGATCGGCCCCTGGTAGTGCAACAGAAAGGTCATCACGTTCTCCGACTCGAAGGAGGTTCGCCAGCGATAACGGTACAGAGGCCGCAATGTCCTGACAGCAATACCAAGCTCCTCCTGCATTTCCCGGCAGGCCGCCATGTCATAGGTTTCCCCTGGATCAAGATGGCCACCGACACTGGTATCCCACCGTCCCGGTTGCACATCCTTGGCCTCAGAACGTTTCTGCAACAATAAACGACCCTGCGGGTCGAACACCAAAACATGGGCAACGCGATGCACCAGCCGTGGATCACCGTGACACTGCCGCCGGGGAAAGCAACCGATAACCTGGTCGGCCTCGTCGACAACCTCCAGCATGTCCTCAACAAAATTCTGGTTCATTCCTGTTTCCTCATGATCACGCAGCCTGTTTAACAGGATGCAGCGGTACGCTTTAGGGTTTTCATCGGCGGCGGGCTGCGGTACAAAAAGAACCCTATCCCTGACGCCCTGCGCTGACGCATGCTGCCTCAGTTGCCTTTTCGCCAACCTCCAATCCGGTATCCGGTTTCATGGCCTTCTATCGCAAACCCTGGTTCCCTTTCACGCTGCCATTTCTACTATATTTTATCGCGATTGAAACGGCACGTCACCTGCCCCAGTGGCAGCACCTGCTGTTTCTGGCCGGCATCAGCCTTGCGGGCGCGGCGCTGTGGAGTTGGCGGGCACGTTTTCTCTTTCTTCTACAACTCCCCCGCCAAGCGGTGGGCACCGAATGTCTGATCGGTCTGCTGGCAGGTGGCGGCAATGCCATCTTCTGGCAACTGGGTCTACAGTTGGGCTGGCTCCGCCCTGCCTCCTTGGTCTGGCCGTCGCACTGGTCATCCTCACTGGTGCTGACAACAAGCCTGCTGTCCGTCCTGTGTTTCGTGTTGCTTTTGCCGGTTCTGGAAGAGCTGTTCTGGCGCGCCTTTATGCTGCGTTATCTGATCGCGCCTGATTTCACCCGCATTCCTTTGGGCACAGCACAGCCCTTTGCCTTTGTCACCGTGGTAGCCCTGGCCGCCATTCCGGCTGGCGAAGGGCTGCTGGTTGGAACCTGCTTCAGCGCTATTCTGTACAATCTGCTGCTCATCTGGCGAAAAAACCTGCTCTGCGGTATAGTAGCGCACAGTCTGGCAAATGCACTGATTGCCCTGCAATTTCAGTTGCACCAATTTCGTTTGTACTGACATCCACGCCGAGGGACCATGGAAACTGCCGATTTTCCGCATCCACAGGAGCTTGAACCGGAAAAACTTTACCAGGTACCTCTGCAGCTGTTGCATCCCGACCCGCAGCAGCCGCGCAAGTATTTTTGCGAAAATGCCCTGGAGGAGCTCAAGCAGACCATTGAGGCACACGGCATCCTGCAACCTCTGCTGTTTACCTGTGATGCCCAGGGCGCCCTGCGACTGATTTCGGGTGAACGGCGCTATCGCGCCGCCATACTGGCTGGGCTGGTCAGCGTTCCAGCTATTTTCAAGCCGCAGCCGAGCCGTGAACTGGCACTGATCGAAAATATCGTACGCGAAAACCTGTCTGTCATTGAACAGGCCGAAGCCATTCAGCAACTGATTGACGAGAAGATCTGCCGCCAAAAGGATCTGCCGACCAAGCTGGGCAAAGCCAAATCGACGATCTCGGAAATGCTGTCACTGAACCGGCTGCCTCAGGATATTCGTGACGAATGTCGCACCAATCCGCTGGTTTCCCGCAGCATTCTGGTGGAGGTGGCCAAGAAACGCACACCGGCCACCATGCGGGCACTGTACGAAAAATACAAGCAACGCGGCCTGACACGCGGTGAACTGCGCAAGGTCAGCCGGCCCGCGCGCCAGCAACGGCAACCGGCGGCAGAGTTGCAACAGAGCCGGTTGCGATTGCAGCACATGATCGAGCGTCTTTACGAACTGGGCCTTACCGACGAAACAGAACGTGCGCAGGTTGAGGAACAGCTGCAGGAATTGAAAAAATATCTGGAATCACGATTAAAAAGAAACCGCCGCGAACTCGCCGGCGAAAAGGCCCAGCAGCTGCTGTTCTGACAAGCGTTATTCACCAGAAAACATTGGAGACCAAGAGAGAAACGGCTGAAATCAAGAGCCCTGATACCATATGCCGCAAGGACCAGCGCACCCGCTCATTTTCGTTTGTTTAACCCCTGGCCGAGGAAATTTCTGTTCTTATGATTCGTCCCCCTGCCCTGCACCGCCTGCTCGCCCTGCCGATTCTGCTGGCCGCCTTGCTGATGCTGGCCGGTTGTTCCTCCGAAGCCGAAAAACGCTACAACCAGGCCATTGAAGCGGAACGGCATCAGGACTGGGAACAAGCCCGTGAACTTTATCAGGCTGCCCTGGCTCTTGATGCCGAACTGGCCGAGGCCCACATTAATCTCGGCGCTCTGGCGTTGCGCCTCAAGCAGCTTGATCTGGCCGAACAGCACAGTCATCAAGCCCTGCAACTGCTCGAACATAAGAAAAAATCCCTCGTTCGCGGCTTCAGCTGGGAGAAGCAGGCGGGTCTGGCCTGCAACAATCTGGCGTCCGTGGCCTTTGAACGGGTATTGCAGGCTCAGCAGGCCGCCGATGATGAAATCCTGCGCCAACAGCTCGCCCTGGCCCGCGAATGGATCGACAAGGCTCTGGCGCTAGATCCAGACAACGAGAAATTCCAGCACCATCAACGATTTCTCCATCTGTGGCCCAACTAAAAGGCGGATTCTCCATGGAACGCTTGACCCGTACCACTTGGCTGTTTCTGGGCGGTTACGCCCTGTTGCTACTGGCGCTGCTGGCCTACACCCTTTGGCAGCGCAGCCGGGTAGGTGCGGGTTGGCTTTTTGCCCTGATTACCCTGGCGCCAGTGATCCCTTTTTTTCTCCGCCGCCGCCAAAACAGCTGTCGGCCAAAGCCACCACAATCCTGATGGGGACTACTCGCCTGTGCTCTCGTGCGCCAGCGATTCCTCCGTGGCCGCTTCCAGCTGTTTGATCCGGCAAACCGCCAGAGCGGCAAGGCCAAGCGCCACGAGACCGGCCAACAAGCCCCCGTCACGAAACATCCGCGTCTGACCAAACAGAATGACAAAAGTCAGACAGCTGCCGGCCAGCAATACTGCGGCCAACCACCAATGGAAAGATTTACGCGGCCGCGCGGCCACTGAAACCTCATCTGAACCCTGCAATGTCATTATCATAACCTCCCAAAAGAAGTTGAGCGATACCGTCACAAAGGGGTATCAACAGTGGATGGCCGAACCGAAAATGCCCCAAAATGCCCTATGCCTGACACCCGTCTGACCAGCAGCCTGGGCGTGATAACATTCCCTGCTGCAACCGACAAGACCTTTTCCGCTTATTCCGTGCAGCCCGACGGGCAAGCAGTATCTCCTCGCCAGCGGCCAGAAAAACCGCAAAGGACAGTGCCAGATGACATCGGCCAACCTGTTTGATTTTCCATCAGCGCCCCTGTCGGCAGAACAGATCGATCTGCTGCTGCATCGCGATACCGTTCGTATTGAACGCATCCTATCGCAGGGGCAGGCCTCGCCGTCGGACTTTTGGTACGATCAGGATGAAGACGAATTTGTTGTTCTGTTGCAGGGGGAAGCCTTGCTGGAATTTTGCAACCCGGACGAACAGCTGCGTCTGCGCCCGGGGGACCACCTGACCATTGCCGCCCATCGCCGCCATCGGGTGGCTTGGACTCATCCCCACCAGATCAGTCTGTGGCTGGCGATCTTCGTGCCGCCCATCAGTCCGGCCAAACCGTACCCTTGCGCTGAACCCGGCTCGCCCTCATCCCCCGAACAGCAGCGGAGTCCACAGGATGTCGCAACACGGCCAACCCGCTGAGATAGCAGAGCTGATCTGCCGACTTGATTTGCAACCGCATCCGGAGGGCGGCTATTTTCGCGAACTGTTTCGCAGTTCGCAGCCGGTCTTTTCCTCGCGGGTACAGGCCGACCGGGCCGCCATGACTCACATCTACTTTCTGCTGGCTACCGGTCAGCACAGCCGTTTTCATCAGGTGGCACACGAGGAACTCTGGCATTTCTACGCCGGTGATCCGCTGCATTTACTGCTGTTTGACGGCCAGCAGCTGCATTCGCACCGGCTTGATGGCGAGCGCAACCATTGCCTGCTGGTACCGGCTGGCTACTTCCAGGCGGCTGAAACCACCGGCCGTTACAGTCTGGTCGGCTGCACCGTCGCTCCCGGATTCGATTTTGCCGATTTCCGTTTTCTGGCGGATCAACCGGCCAGTGCCGCCCGCCTGCGGCAACTCACTGACGACGGCGAGCGCTTTCTCTGACAACTTGCGCCGGATCGCCCGCCGGCAACGAGGAGAACATGAAATCGTTTTTCGCTCTTGAGCAGCAGCAGACCTGTGTCAAAACAGAGGTTCTGGCCGGGATCACCAGCTTTCTGGCGGCCATGTACATCATCATTGTCAATCCGGCCATCATCTCGGCGGCCGGCATGCCGTTCAACGGAGTAGTGACCGCCACAGTCCTGGTGAGTGCTTTTTCCAGCATTCTGATGGGACTGTACGCCCGCAATCCGATCCTGGTAGCTCCCGGCATGGGCATCAATGCCTTTTTTACCTACACGGTAGTGCTGGGCATGGGGGTTCCCTGGCCGGTCGCCCTAGGGGCGGTGTTCTGGTCGGGGGTCATCTTCCTGCTGTTGTCGCTTTTCAATGTCCGCAGTACCATTGCCGGGGCGATCCCTCATCAGATCCGCGCTGCAGTCGCCGCCGGTATCGGGCTGTTCATTACCTTTATCGGCTTGCAGAATGCCCGCTTTGTGGTCGACGATGCCGTCACCCTGGTCCGGTTTGGCGGCTTGAACGTGGTTACCCTCACCTTTCTTGCCGGGTTGCTGGTCAGCTCCTGGCTGGTTCTCAAACGGGTATCCGGTGCGCTGATTCTCGGCATTGCCACCACGACCCTGCTGGCCAGCGCCATCGGCCGGGTGTGGGGCGATGCCAGCACCATTGTGGGGACCGCAACACCGGTGACCTGGAGCGGGCTGATCGCCGCCCCGGATTTCAGCCTGCTGCTGGCACTGGATCTGAAAAACTCGCTGACCCTGGCGATGCTGCCGGTCATCTTCGTCATGCTGTTTGCCGATCTGTTCGACAGCCTGTCGACCTTTATCGGCGTAGCGGAAGCCGCTGATCTCAAGGACAGCAATGGCGAGCCGCGCAACATCCGCCAGTCGCTGCTGACCGACGCCGTGGCAACAACCCTTTCCGGCCTGTGCGGCACCAGCGCCGGCTCCAGTTTCATTGAATCCGCCGCCGGCATCCGTGAAGGTGGCCGCACCGGCCTAACCGCAGTGGTCGCCGGCTTATGCTTTCTGCCCTTCATGTTTTTTTCGCCGCTGTTGTCGATGATTCCGGCTTTTGCGACGGCGCCGGCCCTGGTTCTGGTCGGCGTATTCATGATGAGCCCGATCAGCACCATTGACTGGCAGCGTTACGATGAAGCCATTCCGGCCTTTCTGGCCATTATCCTGATTCCATTGACCACATCCATCACCCAGGGAATTGTCTGGGGTCTGATCTGCTGGACCGGGCTTAAACTGTTGTCCGGCCAGAGAGTTCAGGTCAGCAAAACGCTGCTGGCCATCAATCTGTTTGCCCTGGCGGTTCTACTGATCTGAATCTTGTTGCCAAATCAAGGGAGGTTGACCGATGGATACGACCCTGTTGCCATTCATTGAACAGATGCCCAAAGCGGAGCTGCATCTGCATATTGAAGGCAGTCTGGAGCCGGAGATGGTCTTTGCCCTGGCCTGCCGCAATGGCTTGCAGCTGCCCTATCCCGATGTAGCGAGCCTGCGCCAGGCCTACGACTTCAGTAATCTGCAGGAGTTTCTCGATGTTTATTATGCCGGCATGGCGGTCCTGCGCACGCGGCAGGACTTCTACGATCTGACCTGGGCCTATCTGCAGCGTGCCCAGCAGGAACGCATTGTTCATGTTGAAATCTTTTTTGATCCCCAGGCGCATCTCGAACGCGGCATCCCCCTGGCAACCCAGATCGACGGAATTCACGCGGCGCTCGAAGACGGTCAACGCCAGTTGGGCATCAGCTTCCGGCTCATTCTGAGCTTTTTGCGCCACCTGTCGGAAGAAAGCGCCTTCCAGACCCTGGAGCAGGCCATGCCCTACCTCAACCGGATTGATGGTTTTGGCCTTGATTCATCGGAGGTCGGCCATCCCCCGGAGAAGTTTGCCCGCCTGTTCGCCCGCTGTCGGCAACTGGGCTTTAAAATCTGTGTTCACGCCGGAGAGGAAGGGCCGCCGGACTATGTTCAGCAGGCCGTGAATCTGCTGCAGGTGGATCGTATTGACCATGGCAACCGGGCGCTGGAGGATGAAGCGCTGCTTGTGCAGCTGGCCGCCCGCCAGATTCCTCTAACCCTCTGTCCCCTGTCGAACCTGAAGCTGCACGTTGTCCAGCAACTGCAGCAGCATCCACTCCTGAAGCTGCTGCAACGGGGGTTGCTGGTCACCATCAATTCCGATGATCCGGCCTACTTTGGCGGCTATCTCAGCGCCAACTATCGGGCACTGCTTGAACATTTACCTATCAGCCGCGAACAGCTGCGCCAGCTGGCCTGCAACAGCTTCACCGCCTCCTGGTTGCCAGCCGAGGACAAAGCCGTCTGGATTGGCCGAATCAACCAGCTGTTCGCCTCAGCGCCGGCCTGAACCGCGTCGCCAGAGGAACCTGCCCGTCTGATGATTTTCCATTGATAACCTTTCATTGCCCTGACCATGCAGCCGGCGAACAGGCTGCCAGCTTCTTTCGGAGCCCACCATGAAACGATTTTTTCCCGTTGTGTTCCTGCTGCTGCTCTTCCCGGCCACGGTCTCTGCCACCACCGCGTCAGCCAACAGTCTGGTGCAGTTTTCCACCATCGATGCCCTGCTCAGCGGGCTCTACGACGGCGTTGTCAGCATCGCGGATTTGCGGCAGCAGGGTGATCTGGGTATTGGCACCTTTCATGCCCTTGATGGCGAAATGGTCGTTCTGGAGGGGCAAGTCTACCGCATCGACGCCAGCGGTCAGGCCAGACAGGTTCCTGACAGTGAGACCAGCCCTTTCGCCAGTGTTACCCGCTTTGCTCCAGAGCAGCAGCAGCTTTTACCCTCCGGCACCGATCTCGCCGAACTGCCGCAACGGCTCAGCACCCTGGGACTGTCTCCCAATCATTTTTATGCCCTGCGCCTTGATGGCCATTTCCGTTCGGTCCAAACCCGCAGCGTCCCGCGCCAGCAGAAACCTTATCGACCGCTGGTTGAGGTAGTACAAAAACAGCCGGAATTTCATTTCGACCAGGTTGATGGCACACTGGTCGGCTTTTACTGTCCTCCTTTTGTCCGTGGCATCAACGTTCCCGGCTACCACCTGCATTTTCTCGATCGCAACCGCACTGCCGGTGGTCATGTGCTCGATTTTGTGCTGGAACATGAGGCCGTGCTGCACCTTGACAGGATCGATCGCTTTGTTCTGCAACTGCCCGCGGATGACGCCTTTACCGCGATTGACCTGCAGCGCAACCGCGAGATGGAGCTGCGACAGGTTGAACAATAAATCTGGCAGCTAAAATTGGCTGTCGTACCCTGTTGACACCATCCTTCCGCCTTAGGCAGGAGCATCTATGGCCAACAAAATGGTTGCTTTCGTCGCTGCGCTGGTCTGTTTGTCGACTATCGCTGCGCTGGCGCAAGCGAAGTCCGCTGCCGGAAGTGCCGTTCTGACGGATCTGCGAGATACAGACACGCAGATTGCCCGCGATGAGCTGGCAACCCGGATCGACCGGCATTATTATCCTGTCCGCCCACTGGAACGTCGGATTGAGGATTATCCTGAACGGCTTGAAAGTGTGTGGGAAGCCCAGCAGGACCGTCTGGAGCAGGTTCAGGAGGCACAGCGGGAACGCAGCCAGCACCTCCGTGAATCGCACCAGGAACGCGCCGCGACAGAACGCGAGTTACGAAAGGAGCGTGCAGAACAGGAACACGAACAACGCAAACATTTCGAAGAACAGCAGCGTGAGCAACGCAAAAATTGGCAGGAACAGGATCGCGAAAAACGCAAGTTCATTAAGGAAACAGAACGGGAAGATCGTTGGGCAGGGCAACGGCACCCTGGCGAAAAACATCGCGAGCGCCGGGACAGCCCTTCAGGAGTACGGCCGCAGTTCTGAATCCCACGCAGCAAAAACCCCCCGCTGAGATATCAGCGGGGGGTTCATGGTGGTACGCCCTAGGGGATTCGAACCCCTGTCGCCGCCGTGAAAGGGCGGTGTCCTGGACCGGGCTAGACGAAGGGCGCCTATTTGAAGTCGGCAGTTTTCTGGCTGGGGTGGGAGGATTTGAACCCCCGAATGGCGGAGTCAGAGTCCGCTGCCTTACCGCTTGGCGACACCCCAAAAACGCGCCGATCATAATGAACTCAGCGAAGGTGGTCAAGGGGAAAAATGCCGACCCCGCACTTTTTTCTGCCCCATGCACAACAGATGCTTTTACTGAAAACAGCCGCACTCCTTGAAAACGTCTGCCAAGAAGCCCAGCTCCTCGCGACACACAGCGGTAGAGCCTGGAAAAAACCGGCAGAAGGCCTATACTGCCCTGCACAAGACCCCGGTCGTGTTCCCCCCCTTTTTGCGGAGACCAGCTTATGCCTGAAAAACGTCACTTTCAGCGTGTTCCTTTTATCGAGCAGGTTCATCTGTGTCATGAACAGCAACACTTACAGGGCAAGTTGCTTGATATCTCCCTGAAAGGGCTGTTGGTGGAATTGGAAAGCCTCCCGCCACAGGTTCAGCCGCCCCACTGGCAGGTCAGCCTGCGTCTGGCGGGTGATCTGCGTTTGACATTCACTGCCGAGGTGCGTCACTGCCATGACAGAACCCTTGGGCTGGCTTTCACCCGAATGGACGCCGACAGCATGACCCACCTGCGCCGCCTGCTTGAACTGAACAGTGGCGATGCTGAAGAGATCGAGCGGGAACTGGAATGGATGATTTCCCGGCGCGCCGCCCATCTGGCCGACTAACGCCGGGCCGGCCACCGGCTGACAGCAGTTCTGCACGCGGATCAGCCGGAACGGGAGAAAAACTCAGTCCCAGCCCTCCTGCCGCAAGCGCGTCTCAATCTCCTCCTGCGTCATCAGTCGAACCCCACCGCCAAAACTGCCGCTGGCGGTGCTGGCCAGGGGCTCAGCGTTCCACAGGCTGCCGCCCTGTAGCAACGCCGCCGGCAGCCCCTGCCCTTCCAGCAAAAGGTCCAGTTCGTCGGGTGTCGCTTCGCTACCCTCCAATTGGCAACCCGCCTGACGGGCAATCGCCAGCAGCTGGCAGCACTGCAGCTGTTCGGGGGCATATCCCCAGTCCCACAGAACGTTGACCGGGAAATAACGCCAGCGGGGCGGGTGGCTGTTGTTGTCGCCGGTTCGGGCGGCGAAACACAGGATGGCGCAGGCGTGATAATAGTCCTCACGCAAGGGGACACCCGCCGGTCGCACCACAATGAGGCGCCGCTGGTCATACTGCTGCCGTAATTGGCGCAGAAAATCGAAACTTTCTTCCACCCGGTTGTGAAAGGTCAGAAAAGGAAACAGCGTGACGGGAGCGCCACGCAACCAGTCGGGCTGGATTCCCAACACCTGATGTGCCCAGGAACAGCGATCGGCGGGCGCTGGCCACTCCTCGATGGACAGGTCGAACCGGCTCACCAGCTCCTGCCAGCGCCGGGCGTCGGGTTCAGCCCTTTCAGCTGCTGTCGAAATACTGACTTCGGGCCGTTCTGCTACCCCTTTGCGGGCCTGCTCCTGGCCCTGTTTGCGCCGGCTGTACAGAACCAGTCCGATTCCCAACAAAAAACAGAGCGCCAAAGCGCCCCAGATGCTCCAGGCCATCCACTGCATGAACATTTCTCCTTGTATTGCAGTTCATCACAACCAATCCCGCCCGCAGTTGACCCGCGCTGTGGCGCCAACAGCGGCAAGCCGGGCAAAACAGGGGCCATCTTTCCAAAATTTCTTTGTCATTTCAAACTCTTTCTTCAATTGTGTTGCACGTCAGGCTCCTTTCTGCCAAGATGCCCGGCGGTATCCGCCCCGAGCGGCATCCCACGGGATGCCCCCGACAACCCGCCATGCGGGTTGTTTTGCTTAGCCACCGGCCATTGCAGACCCGTTCCGACCATGCTTGTCAGCCCCGAACAAAAACAGATTTACCAACTGGCCATGCTGGTGCTGCAACAACATCAGCTGCAGGTTGCCACCCTGCACAGCGGTCATGATGTGCATTTCCCCGGCGACCCGCGCCAAGACATGCGTGCCTGGGCCATTGCCTACGCGCTCAATCTGCCGCCGGAGCCCCAGGATCAGGAACGGTTGCGGCAATTGCACCTCAATCCTCTGCAGCGCTGGACCGCTGAGCAGAGTCGGCGGGCCGCCATCTGCTACAAAACCTTCTATCGCCGCCTGCAGGATGAGCGTCTGTACGCCGTCGGACTGCGCTGGCTCAATTCGGGCGGTCGCCAGTTGTTGGCAACAGCTGCTGACAGCTGACCCCGCGCCACCGCGCTCCCCTGTTTACGGCCAGCCACGACACTCTCCGCGATGAGACAACGACTTCATGATTTATCGTAATGTTTTCCTGCATCAGCCGGGTTATGAACTGGCACCGGTGGTTGTGCGCTCGCGCGACCTGGAGCAGCAACTGGCTCCGTTGTACCAGAAACTGCGCCTGCAGCCGGGCCAGTTGGAGGCTCTGACCGGTATCCGTGAACGCCGCTGGTGGCACCCGGGCACAGCCTTGTCCAGTGGCGCCATCGCTGCCGGCCGCAAGGCGCTGCAGGCTGCTGGGATTGCCCCCGCAGACATCGGCGCACTGGTTTATACCGGCGTCTGCCGCGAGCTTTTCGAACCGGCGACAGCCTGTCGGGTAGCCGATGGCCTCGCTATCGGTGGGCAGACAGAAATCTACGACCTGAGCAATGCCTGTCTCGGTGTGCTCAGTGGTATTCTTGATGTGGCCAACCGAATCGAACTGGGTCAGATTCGCGCGGGGCTGGTGGTTTCCTGCGAAAGCGCCCGGGAACTCAACGAAACCACCCTGCGGCGCCTGTGCCAACAGCCGGACATGGCACAGTTTTCCCGCAGCGTGGCAACCCTCACGGGCGGTTCCGGTGCCGTGGCCCTGTTGCTGACCGACGGTTCCTTCAACCTGCCCTGCCAGCATCGCCTCGTCGGCGGTGTGGTACGGGCCCGGCCGCAACATCACGCCCTGTGCCGCTGGGGCGTCGAAGAAACGGCGCCGGATCAGTTGCAGCAGTTCATGCAGACCGATGCCGTGGCGGTGATGCAGCATGGTGTTGCCCTGGGGCAGGAAACCTGGCGGGATTTTCTGCCCGAACTAAGCTGGCAGGCGCAACAGGTCGACCGGGTGATCTGCCATCAGGTGGGCGCGGCTCATCAGCAGGAAATTCTGCGTTCGCTGGATATCGTGCCGGAAAAGGACTTTGCCACCTTTCCCTTTCTTGGCAATATCGGCACCGTGTCCCTGCCGTTGACGGCGGCGCTGGCGGCGGAACGGGGCCATCTGCAACCGGGCCAGAAGGTGGCACTGCTGGGCATTGGCAGCGGCCTGAACTGCATGATGCTGGGAGTTCTGTGGTGAAACGTCTGCTACCCTGTACCGGTCATTACCTGACCCTGCGCCACGGCGCCCGCTGTCACTATCTTGATGAAGGCCAGGGCGCGCCGGTGGTGCTGCTGCATGGCAACCCCAGTTGGTGCTTCTATTACCGTCACCTGGTGCTGGCGCTGCGCGCTGAGCATCGCGTTATCGTGCCGGACCATATCGGCTGCGGGCTGTCCGACAAGCCGGGCGATCACCAATACCGCTACAGCCTGGATCAGCGGCTGGCCGATCTGGAAGAACTGCTTGATCATCTGGATCTGAAACAGCCCATCAGTCTGGTCTTGCACGACTGGGGCGGCATGATTGGCATGGCCTATGCCACACGCCATCCGGAACGTATCGACCGCCTGGTGCTGCTCAACACCGCCGCCTTTCACCTGCCCGCCAGCAAGAAACTGCCCACCGCTCTGCGGTTGGGGCGTGATTCCCGTATCGGCAGCCTGCTGATCCGCGGCTTCAATGCCTTCAGCCGTGGTGCCGCTTGGATCGGGTGCAAGCGTCAGCCCATGCCGGCCGCCCTGCGCAGCGCCTATTGCGCCCCTTACAACAGCTGGGCCAACCGTATCGCCACCCTGCGTTTTGTGCAGGATATCCCCCTCAAGCCGGGTGACGCAGCCTATGCCGAGGTCAGCCGGGTGGAGCAGAATCTCCACCTTCTGGCCAACCGACCGATATTGATTGGTTGGGGTGAACGCGATTTTGTTTTTGACCGCCACTTTCTGCAGCAATGGCAACAGCATTTTCCCAACGCGGAGCTTCGCCGCTGGCCTGACGCCGGCCATTACATCCTCGAAGACGTGGCCGACGAACTGATTCCGCTGATCCGCGATTTTCTTTGCCCCGGCAAGGAGTAACCGGCATGACCGTTCCACAGCTCCAGCCAGCCAACATTGCCCTGACCCTAAGCCAACAGGCCCGGCAGCAGCCGGATCAACTGGCGGTGATCTGTCCCCAGGGTCGTGATCTCTACGGGCATGTGCGCTATCTGCAGCTGAGCTACCGCCAGTTGGAACGGGAAAGCGATCAGCGCGCCTGGGCGTTGCAGCGGCTGGGGCTGCGACCGGGCATGCGCACCGTGCTGATGGTGCCGCCAGGGCTCGACTTCTTCAGCCTCACCTTTGCCCTGTTCAAGCTTGGCGCCGTGCCAGTGCTGATCGACCCGGGCATGGGACTGCGCAATATCCGCAACTGCCTGCAGCAGGTTCAACCCGAAGCCTTCATTGGCTGTGGCAAGGCCCATGCCGCCCGCCTGCTGCTTGGCTGGGGCAAAAACAGCCTGCGCCATCGTCTGACCACGGGTTCGATCCCCCTGCCGGATAGCGCCCGGCTGTGCGATCTGCTGACCATCACCGCCAGCGAGCCCTGGCCCTGTCACCAGCCGGCAGCCGATGCGGTAGCGGCCATACTGTTTACCAGTGGTAGCACCGGCCCACCCAAGGGCGCGGTTTATCGCCACAGCCAGTTCAATGCCCAGATTGCCGCCCTCAAACAGCTGTACAACATTCAGCCGGGCGAGCAGGATCTGTGCACCTTTCCGCTGTTCGCCCTGTTTGCTCCGGCCCTGGGCATGACCGCCATCGTTCCCGATATGGACGCCAGCCGGCCCGGTCAGGTCAATGCTCAGCGGTTGTTCGAGGCCTTTGACGATTTCCGCATTGACAACCTGTTCGGCTCTCCGGCCCTGCTGCGACGTCTGGCTGACGCCGGTCGCCATCAGGGCCGCCAGCTCGGCAGCCTCAAAAGAATCATCTCCGCCGGCGCGCCAGTTCCGGCCAGCCTACTGGAGGATCTGAGTTCCCTGCTCAAGCCGGAGACCCAGATTTTTACGCCCTACGGCGCCACCGAAGCCCTGCCGGTAGCCTCAATCGGCAGCCACGAAATTCTGGCCGATACCCGCATCCTCACCGACGCCGGCCGTGGCATCTGTGTGGGCCGACCGCTGGCCGGACTGCAACTCGCCATTATTGCCATCGACGATGCTCCCCTCCGTGACTGGCGCCAAGCCCGACAACTGCCTGTCGGCCAAATCGGCGAGATCTGCGTCCGCGGTCTGCAGGTGACCGACAGCTACTGGCAGTTGCCCGACGCCACCGCCGCGGCCAAGATCCCCTGTGCCGACGGTGGGTTTTACCACCGCATGGGCGATGTCGGTTATCTGGATGAAAGCGGTCGGCTGTGGTTCTGCGGCCGGAAAAACCACCGGGTGGAACTGACCGCCGCTGATGCAGGCCAGCCCCAGACCCTGTTCAGCATTCCCTGTGAAGCCCCCTTCAACCGCCATCCGGCCGTGGCGCGGACAGCTTTGGTCGGTTGTCGACAGCAGGGCCGGCAACGGGCGTTGCTCTGCATCGAAACCCGCCTGCCAACAACGGCGCTGGCACGCGAGCAGATCGCAGCCGAGTTACGGCAGATTCAGCAGCAGCATCGCCACTGCCAGGCCATCAGCGGCTTTCTGTTTCATCCGGGTTTTCCTGTCGATGTCCGTCACAATGCCAAAATCTTCCGTGAGAAGCTGGCACTGTGGGCAACAAGGCAACTGTCATGAGTCCCAGGGCGCTGGTCACTGGCGGTGGCGGCTTTCTCGGCCTGGCCTTGATCCGGCTGCTGCGCCAGCACGGCTGGCAGGTGCGCAGTCTGGCCCGCGGACGGTATCCGGCCCTGACGGAACTGGCCATTGAGCAAATTCGTGCCGACCTGGCGGATCAGGCAGCGGTCACCACGGCTTGCGCCGACTGCGATGTCGTCTTCCATGTCGCCGCCAAGGCCGGCATCTGGGGCCAGCCAGCAGACTTCGAACGCGCCAACGTGCTAGGCACTCAGCACATTCTGCGGGCCTGTCGCCACCAGCGGGTGCGGCGACTGGTTTACACCAGTTCCCCCAGTGTCGTGTTCAGCGGCCGCGATCTGGCCGGCGTCAACGAATCCATCCCCTATCCTTCCCACTATGAAGCCGATTATCCCCGCACCAAGGCCCTGGCCGAGCAGCAGGTGCTGGCCGCCAACGATGCGCACCTGGCCACGGTTGCCCTGCGACCCCATTTGATCTGGGGCCCCGGCGACAATCATCTGGTCCCCCGCATTCTGGCCCGTGGCCGTGCCGGCCGCCTGCGCCGGCTGGGCTCGGGCAACCCCTTGGTTGACAGTCTCTACATTGACAATGCCGCCGAGGCCCATTTGCTGGCGGCCGAGCGTCTTGCTATCGGCTCGCCCATCGCGGGCAAGGCGTACTTTCTGTCTCAGGGAGAACCCTGGCCCCTGTGGGACCTGGTTGATGCCATCCTGGCCGCCGGCGCGTTGCCGCCCGTGCGCCGCCAGCTGCCTGTCGGTCTGGCCTATGGCGCCGGTTATCTGCTGGAACAGGCCTATCGCCTGCTTCACCTACCAGGTGAACCCGTCATGACCCGCTTTCTGGCCCGCGAGCTGTCGACCGCCCACTGGTTCGACATTCGTGCCGCCAGACGCGACCTGGGCTATGCGCCGCGTATCTCCATCCGCGAGGGGCTGCAGCGTCTGACCGTGGCCCTGGCAGAAAACCCGCCAGCAGACTACTGACACCCGTCATGCCGGCACTGACCTTCGAACTGCACCTGAACACGCAGCAATTTCTGCGTTATTACCAGGGCCAGGCCAGCCAGGTGGTGGTGATCTGCAGCAATGGTCAGCGACTGCGCCTACCCGCGGCCAATCTGCGTTCCTTCCTGCGCCAGGATGGCATCCACGGCTGGTTCCGCATCCACTTCGATGACAATCACAAGCTGATCCGTCTTGAGCGCCTGTCCGCTCCCTGATCGACCAACCCCAAACCCACAAAAAACACAGTTATCCAACAAAATCAGCGCCTTAAACCCTTACTGAGCCTCAACAGACACTGACCGACCAAGGCAGGCCGGACACGACCACGCCACAAACTCCGCAATCCCCGAAGAGAACTGCGCCGAACACTTCATCGCCGAGGCCGAAAAGGCCCTCTGCCAGCCCCAACTAGTGGCTGGCATGCAACCGGGACAGGGGCTGTACAACGGTGGACGCCGCCACGCGCATTTCCTGGGTCGATCCGGCCCGCGACGACGGCCTCAACCTGGTCAACGCCGGGCGCCTGCGCCCCTTGGCCACGGTCGTCATCGGCGGATTGCTGACCTCGACCCCGCTCAACCTTTTCGTCCTGCCGGCCCTCTATCTGGCCGTCAACCGCAAACAACCGGAACAGCGATCCTGACACAAGGGGAATTTTTGGGTTATTTTTTCCAATTGACAAGCTTTGGCTGAAGCTGGTACAAACCTGCACACCTTTCAGGGGCGCATAGCTCAGCGGGAGAGCACTGCCTTCACACGGCAGGGGTCGTAGGTTCAATCCCTACTGCGCCCACCAAAAAATCAAAGGGTTAGCGATGATCTCGCTAACCCTTTTTTTGTTGTGCCCACTCAGTGCCCAAGTTGTGCCCAGTGGTTTCGGGCACAACTGTTTTATGACCTCTGCACAATTCTGGGCACCTAACTGGTCAAATTCAATCATCAGCAAGATATTCCATCACCTGACCAACCTCACACCCAAAAAAGCGACAGATCACGTCTATGTTGTCAGTTGTCGTGTTGTAGCCTTTCAGATTAGCAATTCTCGACAAGGTCGTCCGGTGAATGCCAGTTGACTGTGACAACTCATCAAAGGTCAATCGCCTCCCTTTACTAAACTCCCAATCTGAGATTAGTTTTTTCAAGTGAAATCTGATCATTTTTTCTCCTGTATTTAGATACATGGTGGCACAGAATAACACTTAGCAAAAAAAAACACCCCACGCTACTTTTTTTGGAGAAATGTGCTTGTCATGCACGTTTGGTTTATGTATAGTCTATTTAAACCACTAACACAAAGGAGAGACTAGTCATGGAACAAGAAACTTACCTGACAACCGAGGAATTGGCAGTACGGCTTCGCTATGACGCAGCCTATATTCGCAATTGCCTTCGCGATGCGGTTCTGATCGAAGGTATCCACTACATCCGCCCTTTTGGGCGTAGAAAAATTCTCTACATCTGGGAGGCTGTTCAAAGTGAGATGGTACGAAAATCAAAAAGTCAAGCAGCTACCATTCCGCTATCACGAGGGAGGGTATGTCATGGGTAGCATCAGATGTAGAGATGGTTTTTTGTTTTTCGATTTCAGAGTTCACAGCATCCGCTGCCGTGAACAGACCCGGCTCAGTGATACAGCCAGCAACCGCAAACGGCTGGTGAAGATCTTGCAGCAAATCGAAAAAGAAATCGACGCCGGTGTTTTCTCCTATGCGCAATATTTCCCCGGCAGCCGCAATATTGAAAAAATCGCAGCGATAGAAACGGCTAGGCAGCAGCATCAGGCGCTTCCCGCCGAGGCAGGTCCGCACCGGGCCGCCACCAGAGCCCAATCAGGAATGACCCCGCTGTTTGAATGCTTTAGTCAGGACTGGTTTTTAGAGAACGAGGTGCGTTGGAAACGCTCTTATCGCAAGACGGTGCGCGGCAATCTTGATAAGCATTTGATTGCCGAATTTGGCAAAAAGGAAGTCGGCAGCATCGACAAGGGTGAAATTCTCAGATTCCGTTCCACACTCGCCAAAGTTCGTAACGGAAGCAAAGAAGGCCTCTCACCGGATCGGATCAATCACATCATGACGACATTGCGCATGATTCTCGAAGACGCCGCCGACCGGTTTGATTTTACCACGCCCTTCGCCCGGATCAAACCTCTCAAAGTGATCCGCAGTGACGTTGACCCTTTTTCGATCGAAGAGGTCACCCGATTTCTTAAGTTTGTCAGGCCAGATTTCCGTGATTACTACACGGTTCGGTTTTTCACCGGCATGCGTACGGGCGAGATCGACGGTCTGAAATGGGAATATGTCGACTTTGACCGGCGTCTGATCCGCATTCGTGAAACTCTGGTCGATGGTCAGGCGGATGTCACCAAGACGCCTGCCTCCATTCGCGAGATCTGTATGTCTGAGCCGGTTTTTCAAGCTCTGCAGCGCCAGTTTCAGGTCAGTGCTTCATGCGGCTCTTATGTGTTTTGTAACCGTGAAGGCCAGCCCCTTGATCATCGCAATATAACGAAACGTATCTGGTATCCTTCTTTGCGGATGATGGGTATTAAGCCACGCAAGCCGTATCAGACGCGCCATACCGCTGCGACCTTGTGGTTAGCAGCTGGGGAGAATCCGGAATGGATTGCCCGGCAGATGGGTCATACCACCACTCGTATGCTCTTTACTGTCTACTCGCGTTTTGTGCCGAATCTCACCCGGCGCGATGGCTCGGCTTTTGAGAATCTGCTGGCGGCGCGGCTTCCAGGCGTTATCAAGGATCCAGCGGAGATTGCTGTAAGCCCGGTGTCTGATGTTGTCGGTGGGGCTGATCATGTCTAGCGCGCTGGCACATCTGAGGGCTGGGGCGGTCTGTGGGTGGTTTCGCCTGCAGCAGTGGACGGAGGCGTTGACCCGCGATGGCTTTCCGTATCTGAAACTGGTGCTGGAGGATTGTTCGGGGCAGCTGACGGGCTTTGTCTGGCAACAGGCGCTGGTGGCGCAGATGCAGCGGCAGGTATTGCCAAGCTATGCTCTGGTTAAGGTGCAGGGTCAGGCGCGCTGGTTTCAGGGTGGTTTGCGGCTGGATGTGTCTTCGCTGTTGGTGCCTGGGGCTCAGGCGTGCTCTGATCTGGTCGGTACGGAGGGCTTCTCGGCGGCCCGGCTGCTGCCACGGAGTCTGTGTCCGCAGCCGGATTTGCTGGCGCTTCTTATGGCGGCGGTGAAGCAGATCGAGTGGCCGGCGTTGCGGCGTTTTGTTGAGGCGGTGTTGCTGGATCGGGGTATCAGCTTTGCGTTTGTGGCGGCACCGGCGAGTTTACGGCATCATCACAGTTATCCCGGGGGGCTGCTGCAGCATAGTCTGGAGTGTTTTGTGCTGGTGTCGCGCCACCGGGAATTTCCGCGTGAGCGGGCGCAGCTGGGCATGGTGGCGGCGCTTTTTCATGATATCGGCAAGATTCTGACCCTGACCCACCGGATGCGGCGTACAAGTCTGGGGGCCTGTCTGGATCATGATAAGCTGACGCTGGAGGTGCTGGCGCCTCATCTGCGCAAGCTGGATCAGGACTGGCCGGAGGGTGGTGAAGAGTTGCGCTATCTTTTGACCTGGAAGCTGTGCAGCCGTGTGCCGCGTTATGACATGGCGGATCTGGTGGCTTGTTGTGATCGGCTCAGTACTGGTCTGAATCGCCGGGCGCCGCATCTTGGCAGCCGCAGCGGTTCTGTGCAGGCGGTGGATGCGTTGCTGGCTTTGCGGCGGGGCTAAAAGGGCAGACAAGGAGGAAAGACGAGCTGATGTTGGGTTCTTTAGGGCCGCTGCTTTGCTGTGCTCTGGCGGTGGCGTTGCTGATAGGGTTTTTACTGCTGCTGGATCGGCGTGGGCGCCGCCAGGGTTGTGCCGAGTTAAAAGCGGGAGTCTGTGTCATGACGACAGAAGTGGATGCAAGCTGTGGAATACCGCCCAAGCCTCCTGCAACTGACCGGATGCAGGTGGATGCCGAGCTCTGTCGTCGCTTTGATGGCTTGTGTGCCGCCATCGCCGAGAAACCCGAGGCGCTGGCTCGTCTTGAAGCGCTGCTTGATGCGGCCCAGGAGTTGCTGGGCTTGGTGCTGCATGAGGCGAATGAGGCTCGGCAACGGATGGCACGGCTGGAACTGCAGCACAGCCTTGCCGCTTTCAATCTCGCCGTTGGCGGGCCGCTGTCTGCCTGGCAGCTACCTCAGGCGCTTTGGCCGCAGGGGGAGCAGAGCAGCGATCAGACCTGCGACTGGGCCGTGGAACTGCTGTTTGCCCTCTATCGCCAGCGAAGCTGAGCTGTTCTGGTAGAAAAAATCGGAACATCAAACGAGGCACCTACGTAAGCCGGCTAAGGAGTTTTCCTGCGCCGGCTTTTTTCTGCTCTTGGCAAGCTGGCGTGCAAGCCGCGCTAAGAATTGGTGGTGTAGCGGAACCGGTTCCCTGGACACAAATTTAGCTTACGCCGCCTGACGGATTTCATCGGGTGATCTGAAGCCGTTTTTCTCAACACGCCATTCGCTGTTGTAAAGCTCCACGAAGGTCATCACGGCTTCGCGAACGTCGGTGATGTTACGGAAAACCCGGCCATAGATGGCCTGCTCTTTCAAGGTGCGGTTGAACCGTTCGGCAACTCCATTGGTCTGGGGTTCGGCAACAAAGGCAAAGCTGGGAGTGATCCCCCAGAACTTGATCTGGTTCTGAAAATGGTCTGAGAGGTACTGGGTGCCGTGATCCATACGC
>NZ_FNAQ01000006.1:0-75300 GCF_900101955.1 Desulfuromonas thiophila
CGCGCTCTTTGATCGGCCTCCCAAGCCATTGCCGGCAGCGGCTGACTGGGACATGCTTTTCGATCTGAACCAGCTCAAGGATCTTGACCAGGCGCTTCTCCGGTTTTGTCAACGGATCGGGCAGGTTTTCGTCAAGATAGGGGAATAGACTTTGCTGTACTGTTCCCATCAACCATGATACTTTGGCCTTGAGCTTCATTGGCAACCTCCTGACAGTTGTTTGGCGTCGTAACCTAACAATATCAGATGGTTGCTTCTGGGACTCGACTTATATGCGGTTGCATCAAATACATTCGGAAGGCCGCATGTACTTTTGCAAGAAGCTCGCTTCTTACATGTGATTATTGTCGGTAGCTGGTAGCGCCAGAGGCTGGATCTCAATGGCGATAACCCGGCACGGCAGTGTTTGTGCGATCTGGTCGCGGTAGTGCTGTGGTGGCCGGGGCTGGTGGCTGCTGAGACCAATGATGGCGGTCTGCTCATGCGGACCGATAGCCCACAGGCGCAGATCACAGGCCTGATCGCCGTTCTCTTCCAGCAGTTGCCGCAGCCGTTCACGATTTTTCGCCTGGTCGGTGCGATCCAGCAGGGCGACGCTGGCCGGCGGTTTGGTGACGCATGACAGGATTTCCCTGACGGGTTGGCGTTATCAGACGTTGTCCAGCAGGTTGGCGGTCAGGCGGGGTGTCAAGTTGTTTGACTGTCAAGCTGAATCGGCGCGAATCAGGAGGCGGCATGTTTGAAACCGCGGTTGTGGCCTTCACCACGTTTTTTGCCACCATTGGTCCGGTGGATGTGGCGGCGCTCTACGCTGCCCTGACCACCGCGGCTGCGCCGGTGGCACGGCGGTCCATGGCGCTGCGCGGCACGGCCCTGGCGGCGCTGATCCTGCTGCTGTTTGCCCTGTTTGGTGATGCGGTATTGCGCAGCCTGGGGGTTTCACTGGCGGCGTTGCAGCTTGGTGGTGGCATTCTGCTGTTGCTGATCGGTATTGATATGGTGTTTGTGCGGCCATCCGGTGGTACTGGCGCCACGCCGGCCGAAGCCCGCGAGGCTGCCGCCCGTCACGATGTGGCGGTTTTTCCCCTGGCAACGCCACTGATTGCCGGGCCGGGTGCCATGAGCGCGACCATGCTGCTGATGGCCCAGGCCCAGGGACAGTGGCAGGCCGAGGTTCTGGTGATCCTGATGCTGCTGCTGGTGTTGGCGCTGACCCTGGTTTTGCTGCTGGTGGCCAGCCGGATTCAGCAGTGGCTGGGGGTGACCGGCATGCAGGTGATCAGTCGGGTGTTCGGTGTGCTGCTGACGGCGCTGGCGGCCCAGTTCATGATCGATGGTGTGCGTCACAGTGGCCTGCTCGGTTAGCTCGCCGGCCGGCAAGGCCGCGCTGTCGCGGACGGCAGAGACAACCGCCGCAGCGGCGTTCAAGGTCGAACAGGTAACGGTGGAATTGCAGGCAGTCTGCCTATGGCAGGGGTGCCGGCCGCTGTTGCAGAATCTGACCCTGCGGCTGGAAGCCGGCCAGCGCTGGGTGGTGCTGGGCCGCAACGGTTCCGGCAAAACCGCGCTGGGGCAGCTGCTTTGCGGTTTGCGTCAGCCGCACCAGGGCCTGTGCCGTCGGCCGCCGCGCACCGCTCTGGTGGCTTTTGAGCAGATTGATCGCATTCTTGAAAATGAGCGTTATCAGGATGACAGCGATTTTGTGGGGGGCTGTGATCCTGGCACCCTGGCGCGTGATTTCCTGTTGCAACAGACCGATGCCGCCGTGGCCGGCCAGCTGCCGCAACTGGCCCGCCGCCTGGGTCTCGAAGCCCTGCTGCAGCGGGGTATCCGCTTTCTGTCCACCGGTGAGATGCGCAAGCTGGTGCTGTTGCAGGCTCTGTGTCGCCAGCCCCAGCTGCTGGTGCTGGACGAGCCCTTTGACGGCCTCGACGCGCCGACCTGTCAGACCCTGACCCGCCTGATCGACGAGGTGGCCGCCCAGGGGGTGCAGGTGCTGTTGCTGCTTAACCGCCTGAGTGACGTGCCGGCCGCCACCAGTCATCTGGCCTGTCTGCATGGTGGGCTGCTGGTGGCCAGTGGTCCGCTGCCGCAGATGCTGCGCAGCAGTGCGCTACAGCGACTGCAGCAGTTCGGGCAGATCCGGCCCGAGCAGCTGCCGGGCGCACTGGCGCCGACCGAGCCGTTACAGCTGCCACCGCACGAACCCCTGCTGCAGCTGCGTCGGGTGCAGGTGCGCTATGGCGAACGATTTATTTTGCGCGATCTCGACTGGACGGTGTGGCCGGGCGAACACTGGCGCATCAGTGGCCCCAATGGCGCCGGCAAGTCGACCCTGCTGGCGCTGATCAGCGGCGACAATGCGCAGGCCTACGCCAACGACATCCGTCTGTTTGGCCGGCGCAAGGGCAGCGGCGAAAGTCTGTGGCAGATTCGCCGTCATCTGGGTCTGGTCTCCACCGCTCTGCAGCAGGGCTACCGGGTCGGGGTGACGGCGCGGCTAGCGGTGCTTTCCGGTTTCTTCGATTCCATCGGGGTATACCGCGCCTGCAGCCGGCAGCAGGATCAGATTGCCCGGGCCTGGCTCAACGTGCTGCAGCTGGCCGATCAGGCCGAGCGGCCGCTGCGCCAGTTGTCCTACGGCGAGCAGCGCCTGGTCCTGTTGGCGCGGGCGCTGGTCAAGCAGCCGCCATTGCTCATTCTCGACGAACCCTGCCAGGGCCTGGACGATCTCAACCGGGCTATGGTGCTGCAGCTGATTGATCTGCTGGGTCGCACGGGTGGTTGTCAGCTGCTCTATGTCAGCCATCGGGCCGAAGACCATCTGCCCTGTGTGCGTCACCACCTGCAACTGGTGCCGGCCGCCGATGGCGGTTTCACCGGTCGGATTCTGTGATAGGATCAAATAATGGTTTTTGACGCCAAAAAGAGGAGATGCTGATGACAGACACCACCAAGGATGTGATTCGGATTCTGCTCGCCATCGTGCTGCCGCTCCTTGGCGTGTTTTTGCAGGTCGGTGTCTGCATTTCTGGCTCAACCTGCTGCTGACGCTGTTGGGCTATGTGCCGGGTATCATTCACGCGGTCTGGGTGATGATCCTGAAGAAATAACCTGCCGGCGGGGACGCTGGCAGTGGCAGGGGAGAGGGGGGCGCATGGGGGAAAAGACGCCGATGGTGATGGTGGTGCTGCTGCTGACATGGCTGCTGTGCCCTGCCCTGTTGTGGGCCGGTGATTTTTTCCAGTGCGATGTCTTTGAGGGGCATGGCGCGGTGATGCTGCTGATCGATGCCGACAGCGGTGCCATTGTCGATGCCAACCAGGCCGCCGCCTTGTTCTATGGCTACAGCCGCGACCAGTTGCGCCAGCTGCGGATTCAGCAGATCAACAGCCTCAGCGATGAAGAGGTCCGGGTTGAACGCCAGCTGGCGGCGCAGGAAAAACGTCATTATTTTCTGTTCCGCCATCGCCTGGCCGATGGCCGCATTGCCGATGTCGAGGTCTATTCCTGGCCGATACGGCGTTCTGACCGGACGCTGCTGTTTTCCATTGTGCACGATGTGTCAACGCGCGATCTGGCCCTCAAGCAGCTGTCCCGCAGCGAAGCGCGCCTGCGACTGGCCGAGCAGGTGGCGGGTCAGGGTTACTGGGAGTTCGATCTGCAGCGGGGTGTTTACCATCTGTCGCAGGGCGCCGGCAAACTCATCGGCCTGGAACAGGAGGAGCTGCCCTTCCGTGATTTTCTGTCGCTGGTGCTGGCCGAAGATCGTGCGGCGCTGGAGGCGGCCCGCCAGTCGGTGCTTGACGGCGAACCCAGCTACGATGTGCGTTTCCGTTTGCGCCGTCCCGATGGTCAGCGGGTTTATCTGCGCAGCCACGGCCGTTATGATGCCAGGAATAACAGCCTGTTTGGTGTGATCGTTGATGTTGGCGAATCGACCCGCGCGCTGCAGGCGCTGCAGCAGCAGAAAAGTCGCTTCGCCCGCACAGTGCTGGTGATCATGCTGGCGCAGTTGGGTGTGATTGCTTTGCTGGTGGTGTTGTGGCGGCGGCGCAAACAGGCCGAGCAGCGGGCCCAGCATCTGGCTCTGCACGACAGCCTGACCGGCCTGCCCAACCGTGCCCTGTTCGCCGACCGGGTGGAGCAGGCGTTGGTGGCGGCACAGCGCAACCGCGAGCGGGTGGCTCTGCTGTTCATCGATCTCGATCGCTTCAAGCCGGTGAATGATCAGTTCGGTCACGGCGTCGGTGATCTGCTGTTGAAGCAGGTGGCCAGCCGCATTCGCGCCTGTGTGCGTGAATCCGACACGGCGGCGCGCATTGGCGGCGACGAGTTTGTCGTCATGCTGCCGCAATTGCATCAGTCCGATGACGCCCAGCGGGTGGCCGGCAACATCCGCCAGGCCCTGGCCCGGCCCTTCGCCGTGGCGGGTCATGCGCTGGAGATCTCCGCCAGCATCGGCATTGCCCTTTATCCCGATCATGGCGATCGGCAGATTGTCCTGTCACAGCGGGCCGACCAGGCCATGTATCAGGCCAAGCAGCAGGGCCGCGATCAGGTCTGTCTTTACCAGCCGGTGGATGCGCCACCGGCCTGAGTGCTGGTCTGTGACCCTGTGGCAGCTCGCCGCCAGGGCCTTTTTTGAAACAGGAAACGCCCCGCTGGCGGTTTAGCCACCAGCGGGGCGTTGTTTTTTCGGGGCGCTGTTTGCTTTTTATTCGTATTGGCAGTGCGCCGGGGGCTGATGGCGGCGCTGCAGCCATTTATCGATTTCCACCACCAGCACAACGCTGGACGCCACCAGCAGAATCTTCAGCCAGGCTGTCAGGGCCAGTGGTTCGGTTTGAAACAGCCACTGCAGCCCCGGCACATAGAGTACGGCCAGTTGCGCCAGGCTGGCTGCCAGCAGGGCAATGAACAGAAAGGGGTTGGAAAAGAACGGAATGTGGGCGATGGAGGCTGTTTCCGAGCGGCTGTTCCAGGCCTGGAAGAACTGGAAGAACACCATGGTGGTGACGGCCTGGGTGCGGGCGCATTCCAGGCTGGCGCCATTCTTGAGGGCCTGGACGTAGATCAGTACCACGCCGGCGGCAATCAGGCCACCGACCAGAAAGGTTCGGCGGATCAGCAGGCGCGACATCAGCCCTTCGCGGCGGTCACGTGGGGGTCGGCACAGAATGCCGCGTTCGCCCGGCTCGAAGGCCATGGCGACATCCTGCAGGCCGTTGGTGACCAGATTGATCCACAGCAACTGGGCTGGCACATAGGGAATCGGCAGGCCCAAAAGCATCGTGATGATGATGGAGAACAGGGCGGCCACGCCGGTGGGAATGAGGAAGAAGGTGACCTTGCGCAGGTTGTCGAACACCACCCGGCCTTCGCGCACGGCGGCGAAGATGCTGGCGAAGTTGTCGTCGGTCAGCACCATGTCGGAGGCTTCCTTGGCCACGTCGGTGCCGGTCTTGCCCATGGCGATACCGATATGGGCGGATTTCAGGGCCGGCGCGTCGTTGACCCCGTCACCGGTCATGGCGACGATTTCGCCGCGCTCGGCCAACTGGCGGGTGATGCGCAGCTTGTGTTCCGGTGCCACGCGGGCATAGACATTGACCTGCGCCACGCGGGCATAGAGTTCTTCGTCGTTCATCTCTTCGAGTTGCTGGCCGGTGATGACCGGTGCGTCGCGGTCGGCGATGATGCCCAGTTCGGCGGCGATGGCGCGGGCGGTGATGGCGTGGTCGCCGGTGATCATCAGGACGCGGATGCCGGCATCGTGGCAACCGCTGATGGCGTCGATCACCTCGCTGCGGGCCGGGTCGATCATCCCCTGCAGGCCGGCCAGTTGCAGACCGCTTTGCAGAGCCTCCTGCGGCAGTTCGTTGTGGTCTGCGGCCACCGCTTTGCTGGCCATGGCCAGTACCCGCAGGCCGCGCGCGGCGATGTCGGCGGCGACCTGCAACAGCCGGTCGCGTTCGGCCGAATCCAGTTCGCACATGGGCAGTACCCGTTCGGGCGCGCCCTTGACGAAGATGACGCCGCCATCGCCGTGGCGGTGCAGGCTGGCCATGTAGCCGCGTTCGGACTCGAACGGAATCAGCGCCTGGCGGGGCCACTGCTCGCGCTCGATTTCGCTGTGCAGGCCACCCTTGAGCGCGGCAACGATCAGGGCGCCCTCGGTCGGGTCGCCGTCGACGTGCCAGTCGCCGTCGCTGGCGCGGTAGAGCTCTGATTCGTTGCACAGCAGGCCGATGCGCAGCAGCCGGGCCAGCTCTTCCCGTTCGTTGGCCAGCAGCGGAATGGCGTCATCGATGATCTGGCCTTCGGGGATGTAGCCGCTGCCGCTGACCTCGTAGAAGCGCTGGCCGTCGTGCAGGCAGGTCACGGTCATCTCGTTGCGCGTCAGCGTGCCGGTCTTGTCGCTGCAGATGACCGTGGTGCTGCCGAGGGTTTCCACCGCCGGCAGTTTGCGGATGATGGCGTTGTGGCGTGCCATGCGCCCGACTCCGACGGCCAGGGCGATGGTAACGACAATGGGCAGACCCTCGGGAATGGTGGCCACAGCGGCCGCCACGGCAATCATGAACATCTCCCGCGCCGAACCGCCCAGGGCGATGCCGATAAAAAACAGCGCGGCGCAGGCGCCCAGCACCAGCAGGCCGATGGTGTGGGCGAAACGCTCGATTTTTTCCTGGATCGGCGCCTTGGTGGTGCCGATGGCGCGAACATCGCCGGCGATGCTGCCGAGCAGGCTGTGGTTGCCGGTGCCCACCACCAGACCACGGGCGCGACCGTTGACCACCGCCGTGCCCATGAAGGCCATATTGGTCTGGTCGCCGGCAATCAGGTTGTCCTGCTCCAGCGTCTGGCTGTGTTTTTCCGCCGGCAGGGATTCGCCCGTCAGAATGGCTTCGTCGATGCGCAGTTCGATGGTTTGCAGCAAGCGCAGGTCGGCTGGCACGCGCGCGCCCGAGGCCAGCAGCACCAGATCGCCCGGCACCAGTTCGCTGGCGCTGATCTCCTGTTCACGACCCTCGCGAATGACCCGGGCGCGGGCCACCAGCAGGCCCTTGAGCGCCCGTACACTCTGCTCGGCGCGCAGCTCCTGCACGAAGCCGATCAGGGCGTTGAGCAGTACTACAGCGGCGATGACGGCGGTGTCGGCCCATTCGCGCAACACAAAGGTCACCACCGCTGCCACCAGCAGGATGGTGATCAGCGGGCTGGTGAACTGGTGCAGGGCCAGGCGCGGCAGGCTGATTTTTTCCTCCTCCTGCAGCCGGTTGGGACCGTACTGCTGCAGGCGGGCCTGGGCCTCGCTGGCCGAAAGACCTTCCGGGGTGACTTGCAGTTCGGCCAGAGCCTGTTCGGTGGTTTTGCGGTACCAGTGCATCGCACCTCCTGAGGATCGAGGGGGTCAGTCGCGGCGGTTTGTGTGCTGCGGATCAGTCTTTTTCGCGTTTTTCTGCTGTCGGCGGTGCTGCCACAGCACCATCAGCTGAGCGACAAGGGAACCGAAAACAAAGCCGCCGATCAGGGCGGTGATCAGCGCGCGTTGCCAGCCACCACCACCAAGCTGGGCGATAAACAGGATCAGGGCGGCGCAGGTACCAGCCGCCAGCAGATGACGCAGGTAGGGATTCATGACAACCTCCGCAGGTTCAGGATTCCGGGGGCGACGGCCGCTTTGTCTGCTGCGGCAGCTGCTTCGGGGGCAGGATTCTGAGGGATCGGCCCGACCGGCCGCGCTTGAACCCGTCACGCAGGGTGCGGCCCAGCAGGCACAGGCCCCGCCAGATGCGTGGCAGCAGCCAGAGCAACAGCACCAGAAACAGCAGCAGCAGGGCGAGGAACAGCAGCGGATGGTGCAGGGCGGTCCACAACCCGCCAAGGACCAGCAGATCCTCGCCAAGGGAGGCGCCCCAGTTGCTGAAGGGCTCCGGCGAGGCGTTGATCAGAATGCGCGAACCGGCCTTGGTGGCATGGGTGGCGGCGCTGAGACTGCCACCGATGAGGGCCGCCGCCAGACTGATCGCCGGGTCGACCTGGCCGGTGGCGGCTGCCGCCAGGGCGGCACCGGCCGGAATGCGGATGAAGCTGTGAATGGCGTCCCAGCCGCTGTCGACGCCGGGTACCTTGTCGGCAAAAAACTCCACCGCGTACATCAGGGCGCTGGCGCCGATCACCAGCGGATGCTGCACGATCTGCAAGCTTTCCGGCAGGGGCATGGCGCCACTGTTGCCCATCAGGCCCAGCACCAACACTGTGGCGTACAGGTTGATGCCACTGGCCCAGGCGGCGCCCAGACTCAGGGCAATGGTCTGGCTGATCTGCTCAAGCTGTTCCATAACGACTTATCCTTCGTTATCGGGGAGCTGTGCCGCCGTAACGGCGGGGGTGCGCTCGGCTGGCGCTGGCGCCGGCGTGGCGGCAGCGGCGGTTCGCCGGATCGGTCGGGGTCGCCACAGCGCCTGACGGCTGAAGCAGTCCCAGCCCCAGCGCAGCCAGCGCAGCAGGGCCAGGGCCAGCCACAGGGCCCACAGCAGCATCAGCAGGCGGTAGACCAGCAGCGGCACGCTCAGGGCCCAGCCCTGCGGCAGAACGTCAGCGCAGCGATCCTGATACCAGCGCAGATCCCAGGCGCTCGAACCGTTGCCGGCGATCTGCATCTGCGGCAATCCCAGCAGGCCCTGC
Source organism: Desulfuromonas thiophila (assembly GCF_900101955.1). Taxonomy (NCBI): domain Bacteria; kingdom Pseudomonadati; phylum Thermodesulfobacteriota; class Desulfuromonadia; order Desulfuromonadales; family Desulfuromonadaceae; genus Desulfuromonas; species Desulfuromonas thiophila. The sequence continues at coordinate 8,695 of NZ_FNAQ01000006.1, forward strand.
TGGATGGCCAGCAGCAGCGTCAGCAGGGCCAACAGGGTCAGAAAACCCAGCAGCAGTTGCAGCAGATTGAAGCTCAACGGCCCGGGCAGGCGTGGCAACAGGCGTTCGCGGCAGCCGAGCACGACCAGCCACAGCACCACCGGCAGCAGTGCCAGCAGGCTGGTCTGACTCAGCCCGGCGCCGAGCAGCAGCCAGTGCCACCAGCGCAGCGGTGTCGGTGCATAACGGTCCAGCACCAGCGCCAGACCGGCCATCAGCAGCAGCATGCCCCAGAACAGTACTGCCGGCCCCAGTTGCGGCCCGCCGGCCAGCAGAATCCAGCGGTTGGCTGGCAGCTGCAGGTGGACATCGGCATTGACGCTGGCCTGCGACAGGGAGACGGCCGGTGTGCGGCTCAGCGGACCGATGCCCTGTGGCTGTTGCCAGCGCAGGAAAAACTGCTGGGCGCCGGGTTGCAGTTCCAGCCGTACCCGCCGGCCCTGCTGTTGCAGCGGCTGGGGCACACCATCGCGCTGCAGTTGCAGCAGCTGGGCGCCTTCCGGCAGCTGCAGTTGATAGTCCTGTCCCTGACTGCTGCGCAGTTCCAGCCGCAGTTCGGTTTCGCTGTGGCGCTGGCCAGCCCGCTGTTCCAGCAGGCTGTGATCGATGGTGAGGGTCTGCCCATCGCTGGCCGCCGGCCGGCCGATCGCCAGCCGCAGCTGTTCGCCCGGCCAGGGTTGCCACTGAGGCAGCCAGCGCCCCTGCTGAAAGCGGTGAATCGGTGGCAGACCCGTGGTGACAACGTGCCAGAGGGGGTCGACATCCAACTGCCAGATCTCGCGATAGCTGCCATCGTCGCCGGCGGTCAGCTCCAGCGGACTGTGCAGGGGCAGACTGCTGTGCCAGCTGAAGCGGGTCATGCCCGGCGGCAGCGGCACCTCCAGCAGGCCGTCACGTACCTGGGCCTCGGCGCTGGTGACCTGTTCGCCCGGCAGCAGAGCCACCTGTAACAGGGCGGCACTGGCGGGGCTGCTGAGGCGGCGCAGCTGGCTGTCAATCTGCCAGTCGTGACGCAGTCGCAGGGTGCGGGTAATCTCGGCGAAGGGTGGCAGCTCCGCCGGTTGCAGCTGTTGCGGGGCAGTCGCGGCACGCCGCAGAGCGATTGGGCCCCGGCTGCCTTCGCCCGGTCGCAGACCGCTGGCCTGCCAGCCGTCCAACTGCAGCTGCACCCGGCCGGCCGGCATCGCCAGATCCAGATCCAGACTGCCGGCATCCTCCGCCACCTGCAGCAACAGGTCGAGCTGGCTGATGCCGTTGCCGAGGCGGGCCCACAGATTCTGTTCATGGCGGAACAGTGGCACGGCACGGCCCTGGCCGTCGACGGCTTCGAGCAGCTGCAGGGATCGCATGTCCCCCGGCAGGGGTACGGCGCTGGCTACGACGCTGCTGAATTGCAGCCGCAGCCGTAGCAGATTGTCCCGCAGTTCGATGTCGAGCTGTTGCAGGGCGGCGCAGTCGGGCGCGCAGTCGGGCGCGGCGGTCAGGCGCTGGCGTAATTCGTCGAGCAGTTGGGGCGACGGGAAGCTGTCGGCCTGAAGCGGTGCTGGCATCAGCACGGACAGGCCCAGCAGAACGGCGACCAGCAATGCCGGGGGAACTGCCGAGGTCGTGGCCGCAGCCTCCGGCGGGTTGTTGCTGGCACCGGACTGGCGGCCATCCGGTCGTGCCAGGCGGGCGAACAGCAGAGCCCCCAGCAAAAGGCCGGCCAGCAACAGCAGGCGGTTGAGCGCTGGCGGGATCAGCAGCAAGCGCAGCTGCTGCTGCGGTTGCACCGGGCCGTTCCAGGACAGCTCGGCACTGCGCCAGGACCAGCGCGGCAGGCCCGGTCCGGTCTGGCTCTTGAGTTCCGGCGCGTAGCGCGGCAGGGGCGCCGGCGCCAGTTCGGCCAGGGCGACGCGGCTGCTGGCCTGCTTGCTCAGGGGCATGGCGGTACTCTGCAGGGCGGCATCGAAGGATTCGGCCTGCTGGCCAGCCATGCGCCGCTGCGCCGCGGCGGGCGGCTCCAACTGGGGATAGAGCGCTGCCCGCATCTGCTGACTGGAGAAGCCCAGCAGCACCAGCAGCAGCGCCAGCAGGGTCGCACCGCGGGCCAGCTGACACAGCTGACGCAGACGGCCGGCCGGCACCAGCCGCAGCAGGGCGGTGGGCAGCAGGGTGGCCAGCCACAAAAGCCGCGGCGCGGCGGTTTCATGGTAGGTCAGTGCCAGGGCCAGCAGGGCCAGCAGGCCACTGCGCCAGCCCCACAGCCGACTGCAGCCGAGGCTGACCATCAACACGACAAACAGATCGAACAGCGACCAGCTGCGCAGCCAGGTGGGGCCGACCCGATCGGCGCCGATGGCGTCGAACAGGCGCCAGCCCGGCGGCAGATGCAGCCGAACCTGCAGGGCTTCGGCGGAAAAGTTCCAGCCCAGTGCCGGCAGCTGACCGTCGGCGCCGCTTTCCAGCCGGCTTTCGGCCAGAACCTGCACCGTCTGCTGCCGTAATTCGACACCGGCCGGGCCGTCCGGTTGCAGGCGGGTGATGAACAGATCCTGCTGGTCGCTGTTGACGCGACCGAGCAGCAGTTCCGGCGCCGCTTCGAGCCGGCTGCCGCCGGCCAGGTTGCCGCTGATGCGGTCACGCAGGCTGTAGCCCCGGCCATCGAAATCCAGCCACAGATCGCGCTGCAGCTGCAGACGGTCGGCACTCGGGGGGTCGTCGCCCCGTTTCTGGCCGGTCAGGGTCAGCTGCTGTTGCGGTTCCAGCACAAAGGCCGGCAACTGGCGCCAGGCGGCAGGCAGGCCGGTTTGCTGCGGATCGATGGCCGGCGCGCCGCTGATGCGGATCGGGCGCAGCTCGGGGTGGCTTTCCACCACCCAGATTTCCTGTTGCGGCCAGGGCCCTTCCACTGGCGGCCGGCTAAAAACATCAGCGGGGCCGGTGTGACGGGCCTCAATGCGCAGCTGCCACTGGCCGGCCTGCAGATGCAGCCGCAAGCGGCCATCGGGTTCCAGTCGGGCCGGCAGCGGGCTGTCGATGTCCAGCGGGATGAAGCCTTCCGGCAGCACCGGGGCACTGAGCAGCTCCCGCGCCGGGCCAGCCACCTGCAGCTCAATCAGGGTGGTCAGCCGTGCCGGGATGTCGTCGCTGAGTTTGCGCAGCACCTGCATCTGCACCTGTTCCTGGGTCGCCACATCGCCGGCCGTCGTCAACCACAGCTGATCGCCTTCCAGCCGTGGTTGAGGCACCAGCCGGCCATCGAGCTGCAGCTGCACCAGCCCGCAATCGGGCGGCACGGCCAGCCGCTGGGGCCGCTGGTCGAAGTTCAGCTGACCGCTGATGCGGTAGTCGCCGGCCGGCAGCCACAGCGCCGGGCAGTCATTGTGGCGCAATACCGGCGCCGGGGCGTCGTTGCAGCGCACCCGTTGCGGCCACAAGCGGGCGTCGCCCGGCAGGCGTTGCCAGCCGGCCTGATCGAGGCGTAGCTGTAGATCGAACTGCGCCGCTGTCGCCGTCACCAGCATGTCCAGCCGGGTCGGCCAGCGGCACTGGCGGTTTTCACTCTGATTCCACAGCAGGGGGCAGACCCGCTCCGGCTGCTGATGCAGCACCCAATCGCTCCAGGGCTGCAGTTGGGGGGGCAGTTTTTCCGGGCTGAAGGGAGCGGCCTGCAATGGCAGGGCCGCCAGCAGCAGAACGGGCAGCAGCAAGAACAGCAGGAGCGCGCGTGGTTGCAGGGCTGGCCGGCGGGAGCGCATCATGAGAAAGATCTCCGTTCAAGGATGGCGGCGAGACGGCGAAAAGCGCCAGCGGACGCTGTTTCACCTGCCTGTTCGGGGGCGGCTGGCTCAGTATAACGGAATTGGTCGCGATTGCCAGTTGGGCCGCGGGTGATCTTTTGCGGGGGGGATGGCTTCAGCGTTGGCGGCCGAGCTGACACAGCAGGGCATCGAGCCAGCGGGTCGGCAGCAGCCGGCGGCACAGGGCCAGAACGTAGGCCGGCAGGGTGACGTAGTAGCGCGGCCGGGCCCGGCGTGCCTGCAGGGCGTGCAGCACCGGTCTGACGACGGCGGCCGGATCGGCGGTGAAGGGCGTCGGGTGGTCACTGGCGGCGTAATAGCCGCGCACCCGGCGGTAGAGCGGGGCGTAGGGGCTGCTCTGGCTGTCGACACGGGCATCGAAGGCGGCCAGGGCATTGGCGCGGAAGGCGCTGCGGATAGGGCCCGGCGTGATCAGGCTGACTTGCACGCTGCTGCCGCGCAGCTCCAGCCGCAGGCTGTCGGTCAGTCCTTCAAGGGCGAATTTGCTGGCGTTGTAGGCGCCCTGCAGCGGAAAGGCGACGCGGCCGAGAATGGAACTGATCTGGATCAGCCGGCCGCCCCGACCCTGGCGCAGGGCCGGCAACAGGGCCTGGGTCAGCTGGTGGGTGCCGAACAGGTTGGTGGCGAACTGGGCTTCCAGCGCCGCGCGGCTCAGATCCTCCACCGCCGCCGGCTGGCCGTAGGCGGCGTTGTTGATCAGGGCATACAGATCGCCATCGCACAGGGCCAGAACGTTCGCCGCAGCCTCGCCGACGCTGACGGGGTCGGCCAGTTCCAGGGCGATGGCCTGCAGCCCGGCCCGGCGCAGCTCGGCCAGATCCTCCGGCCGCCGCGCCGTGGCGATAACGCGGTAGCCGTGGCGGGGTAGAGCCAACGCCAGCTGGCGGCCGATGCCGCTGGAGGCGCCGGTGACGACCACCCAGCGCTCGCTTTGATCCGTCTGACTTGTCATGGCGCGAGAATCCCTTCGATTTCGCTGGAGATGCGGATGGCGTAATTATCGGTCAACCCGGCAATGAAGTCGAAGGCTTGGCGCAGCCACCAGTCGTAGTCGCGCTGGTGGTGCTGTTCGACATAGGTATGGTCCCAGGCCAGATCAAGACACTTGCGGGTGATGAAGGGCAGTTCCCTGTAAACGAAGCTGTCGCGGCGGTCGCAAAGGGATTGCAGCGCCAGGGCGAAGGCCTTGATGATGCGGCCGATCATCTTGTAGGCGCCCAGTTCGTAACCCAGCTTGGCACGGTGGGAAAAGATCTCCTGATAAAGCTCGGCTATCTCAGCGAAGCCGTCGCGAAAACGGTCGGCAAAAGCACTTTTCAGGTCGTCCTCGCGTTCACCAGCCATGATGGCGGCATAGTCGGCGGCGAAGATGCGCAGGGCCTCATTGATCAGCGCCTCGATGGCCTGACCGCGCACCTGTGCCAATGACCAGTCGGGCCGGGCGTTGCCGGCCAGTTTGAGAAACAGCTCCTTGATTGGCCGTTCCGGGAAGATGCGCATGGAAACGGCATCCTCCATGTCGAGCATGCGGTAGCAGATATCGTCGGCCACCTCGGTCAGAAACGACAGCGGATGCCGGGCGATGCGGTTGTCGGCGCGGCGCAGGCCCATGTCGTCGGCCAGATCGTCGAACAGGGCCTGCTCGCTGCTGAACACATTGAACTTGTGCTTGGCGGTAGCGCGCGGGTCGTCGCTGGTCCAGGGATATTTGATCATGGCGCCAAGGCTGGCGTAGGTCAGGCGCATGTAGCCGCAGGCCGGGTTGTCGTGTCGCGCCGCCAGGCGAAAGCCCTGGGCGTTGCCCTCGAACAGCAGCAGATCGGCGCGGGTGCGGGGGCTGACGCGGTCGGCGAAGATCAGCGCTTGGTGGGCGTCGAGCCATTCGCGGATGGCGTATTCACCGGCATGGCTGAAGGGCGGGTTGCCGATATCGTGGACCAGACAGCCGACCTGGAGGATCTGCGGTACGTCATCGAAGCGTTCGGCCTGCGCCGGATGCTGCCGGCGCAGAAAAGCCTGCACCTTCTTGCCGAGGGAACGGCCGACGCTGCCGACTTCGATGGAATGGATCAGGCGGTTGTGAATGTGGTCGTTGGGTGCCAGCGGATGGACCTGGGTCTTGCGCGCCAGACGGCGGAAGGGCTCGCTGAACACCACCCGGTCATAGTCCGACTCAAAGGCGCTGCGTTCGGCGCTGCCCGGCGCTGGCGGGCTGGGGGGGCGCTGCTGGCCGGCACGTTTCTGCGACAGCAGCCGGGGCCACTGCAGGGCCTCGCTGGCGGGAGCGGTCATGGCACGGGCCTTTCCGGGTTGAAAGCGGCCTGCAGCTGGCGCGCGGCCTGCGCGGGGTCTGCGGCGGCCAGGATGGCGCGGATCAGGGCGATGCCACGGGCACCAGCAGCGCGCACAGCCGGTGCCCGTTCGCTCGTGATGCCGCCGAGGGCGAAAACCGGCAGTTTAACCGCCGCGCACAGGCCGTGCAAGGCGTCGAGGCCCTGGGGCGGACCGTAGGCGGCCTTGGACGGCGTGGCGTAGATGGGGCTGAAGCAGAGGAAATCGGCGCCCTCGGCCTCGGCTTGCAGCGCTCGCTCAAGGCTGTGGCAGGAAACGCCCAGCAGCCGTTCCGGCCCCAGCAGGCGCCGCGCCATGGCGACGGGCAGGGACTGCTCGGTCAGCTGCACGCCATCGGCGGCCACCGCCAAGGCGATGTCGATGCGGTCGTTGAGCAGCAGCCGGGCGCCGGCGGCTGCTGTCAGTTGGCGCAGTTCAAGGGCCAGGGCATAAAGCTCAGCGGTGGCCAGATCCTTCTCGCGCAGTTGAACGGCGCCGACCCCGCCGGCCAGGGCCGCTGTCACGGCTTCGGCCAGGCTGCGGCCGGCCGGCAGCTGGTGGCGGTCGCTGATCAGGTAGAGGTCGAAGTCGACAGTGGCCATCAGCTGGCGGCGTTCAAAAAGGCGCTGTCCCAGTCCTTCCACACGGCCTCGTAGCCGCGCGCGCGGATGGCCCGGCTCATGGCCGCCGGCGAACGGTCGTCGTCGATGGCGAATTGCTCGCTGTTGGCGCCCTTGCTGGCATGACCACCCGGTGCGGTGCAGGAACCGGCACTCATGTGGGTGATGCCCAGCGGCAGCAGGGCGTCGCGCAGGCGGGCGCTTTCGCGCGTTGACAGGAACAGGCCGGCATCGGGAATCAGCAGCCGCATGGCGCAGACCATTTGCACCAGCTCGGTGTCGCTGATGATGTGCAGCGGGGCGAAGCCGCCATCGGCCGGGCGGATACGCGGAAAGGAGATGCTGACCTGGCTGCGCCAGTAGCGCCGCGCCAGATACTGGGCATGCAGGCCGGTATAAAAGGCTTCGCTGGCGAAGTCGCCCAGCCCCAGCAGGGCGCCGATGCCGATGCGGCGCAGCCCGGCCTGGCCGGCCCGGTCCGGTGCTTCAAGGCGGTAGTGATAATCGCGTTTCTTGCCGAAGGGGTGCAGATCGGCATAGAGCTGCGGATCGTAGGTTTCCTGATACAGGGTCAGGCCATCGACGCCGGCGGCTACCATCTGGCGGTAGCCGTCGGTATCCATCGGGTAGACCTCGATGCTGATGGAGCTGAACAGCGGCTTGATGCGCTCGATGGCAGCCACCAGATAGCGGTTGTCGGCCAGCTTCTGGGCCTCGCCGGTCAGCAGCAGAATGTGACGGAAGCCGTAGTCGTTGATGATGCGGGCTTCGCGCTCGATCTCCTCCAGTGTCAACGTGGCGCGCGGGATCTTGTTGCAGGCGTTGAAGCCGCAGTATTTACAGCCATTGCTGCACTCGTTCGACAGATACATCGGCGTGTACAGATAGATGTTGTTGCCGAAGCGCTGCTGGGTCAGGCGGTGGGCCTTCTGCGCCAGCGGTTCGATATAATCTTGCGCCGCCGGCGACAGCAGCGCCTGCAGGTCGGCCAGCCCCAGGCGCTCGGCGGCCAGCGCCCGTTCGACATCGGCGGCCGTGCGGCTGGCTACCTGGTCGCGCACCTGTTCAAGGGGGTAACGGCGGATTTCGTCGCAGAAACTCATGACGCGCTCCCCAGAAAACCGGTCAGCGGGCTGGAAGCCTCGGCCCGCTGCTGTACCTTGCCCAGGCCGGCCAGATAGCCCTCGCGGCCGGCCTGTACCGCCTTGGCAAAGGCTGCCGCCATGCGCGGCGGGTCGCCGGCGACGGCCAGCGCGGTGTTGACCAGTACGGCGTCGGCGCCCATTTCCAGCGCCTCGGCGGCATGGGACGGTGCCCCCAAGCCGGCATCGACCACCACCGGCACGATGGCCTGCTCGATGATGATGGCGATGTTGTCGCGGGTGCGGATGCCCTTGTTGGTACCAATGGGCGCGCCCAGCGGCATGACCGTGGCAACGCCGGCTTCCTGCAGATGCTTGGCCAGCACCGGATCGGCATTGATGTAGGGCAGCACGATGAAACCCTCCTTCACCAGAACCTCGGCGGCCTTGAGGGTCTCGATGGGATCGGGCAGCAGATAGTAGGGATCGGGCGTCACCTCCAGCTTGACCCAGGGCTCGCAGCCGGCCGCACGCGCCAGCCGTGCCAGGCGGATGGCTTCCTCGGCGTCGCGGGCACCGCTGGTGTTGGGCAGCAGCAGGTATCTGTTGCGGTCGATGTGGTTGAGCAGGTCGTCCTGAGGACTGCCGATATCGACCCGCCGCAGCGCCACGGTGACGATGTCGCTGCCGGAGGCTTCCAGGGTGGCGGCCATGACGGCGTTGGAGGAAAATTTCCCCGTTCCGACCATCAGGCGCGAGCCGAAGGAGCGGCCGGCAATCACCAGGGGATCGCAGAGCGGTTGTTCGGTGGCGTTGTGCGGATTCATGAGACAAACCTTTCCGGCGCCGGTTGTGGCAACGGGCGCGCAGGAGACAAGAAAAAAGGATCAGGGGTGACGTGGCCGGGAATCAATCAGCGCACCGGTCCTTAGCCGCCACCGACGAAACGGACGATTTCGAGGCGGTCGCCTTCGGCCAGGCCGGTGGCGCTGTACTGGTCAGCACGGAGAATCCGGCCGTTGTGTTCGATGGCGACGCGGGCGGGGTCGATTTGCAGTTCTGCCAGCAGGGCGGCCAGATCGGTAGCCATGATGGCACGCGCGGCGCCGTTGATGGTCAGGTTCATGGTGAACAATCCTCCACGGGGTCGAGGCCCAGCAGCAGACGGACGACCGCCTGGGCCTGGTGATGGGCGGCAATGCCGACGCGGCTGGCATAGAGGCTGCCGCAGGTCTCGACGGCGCTGTGGCCGTCGCCGCACAGGTAGAAGTGGCCGAAGGGCCGCCGCGTGACGATCTGATTGGCCGGGCCGCAACCGGCCATGCCGGAGGCTCCTACCAGAGGTCGCTGGGGGCAGGCGGCCAGCCAGGTGCTGGTCAGGTCGGCTTTGGCGACCGGATCGTCGAAGGCCTCCACCAGAATGTCGACCGTGCCGAACAGCTCCAGCAGGTTGGCAGCTGAGACCCGCAGCGGCTGGGCGATGATGCGCACGCCGGGATGAATGCGTTGCAGATTGGCGCGCAGCGCTTCCACCTTGGGCAGGCCGATCTGGTCGATGAAATACTGCTGGCGCCCCAGATTGACCGCCTCGACCCGGTCGAAATCGGCCACGATCAGGGTGCCGATGCCCAGCCGCGCCAGGGCCGCCGCGATGACTGAACCCAACCCGCCGGCACCGGCCAGGCCAACGGTAGCACTTTTGAAGCGCTGCACGGCGCTGGCGCCATGGCGGGCAATCAGCAGCTGATCAAGTTCGCTGGCGCTGACGGACGACGCTGTGGACACGGGCAGGATTTCCTTGCAAGTAGAGGGTGCGGGGCGTTGCGACGAACAAGACCGGCGGGAGGGATCAAACGGAAACAGGCCGCGCATGCGACCTGTCGTGGGAAACGTAAGAGGCAACCGGAAGGTTCCGGTTTGTGTGCGCCGCTTCCCTACGCCGGTATGATCCGGATCAGGTTCAAAGGGTCGTCCTTTACAGGACTCTCAGTTGCGAAAACTCCCCCAGGGCATTCGTCTGTGCGGTCAAGACGTTAGCAGCCCCCCGGCGGGGCGTCAACCGATTTTATCGGCCGGTCGCAGCACTCGCGCCGCTTTTTGCCGGCTTCGGCCGATTGCGCATTGTCAGCGACAATGGCTTGGGCATACTATGGCGACCTGTTCCGTCATCAGCCAGAAGAGAACCCGCGGGGCCGGCCCGCGCAGGAAGGAGAGGATGTCATGAGTATTTCCGAACGCTACCGTCAGCTGGTCGACGAGGTGCGCACACTGCTGAGTCAGTTGCAGCAGGACGCCCCGGAGGAACAGGCGCTGACCGTGTTGCACAAGGCGGTGGCCACCTTGGCCGACCAGCACGAACGGGTGGGGGAGATCCCGCGGGCGCGCATTGATGCCGAACTGTCGCCGGTGCTGCTGACGGCCCACAACCTGTTCGATCGCAGCCGTCTGCTGCTGGAAAAAGACGATCAGGCGCCCGCCGCCGAGCGGGTGTGGGAGGTGCAGCGCAAGATCTATCGCTTGCTGAACGATCTGTAACCAAACGCGTGATAAACGGCTAGGGGCGATATCACGCATTCCGGTTTTGCCTGTCGGCGGGCTGGGTTGGCCCGCCCAACGAAGGAGGACGCCATGGCGCTGGGAAAAAGCTGGTATGAGGTGGATGCTGCCGCGGAACGTTACGGCATCGGCCGGGCGCAGCTGCTGTTCTGGGTGGAGGAAGGCCTGGTGCGCTGCGAACGCGAACAGGGCAGGGTGGTGCGGGTACAGATTGATGATGTGCGTTTGCAGGTGGAGCAGCGGCTGCAACAGGCTGCGCAGGATTGATGGACGCAGGAGGAACTATGGCGCGGCAAGTCGAGGAATTCTATGATGTCGCCGTCATTGGTGCCGGCATTGTCGGGGCTGCCACCGCGCGCGAGCTGACGCGTCAGGCGCCGGGCTGCCGCGTGCTGCTGCTGGAGAAGGAGGCCGGCGTCGCCCGCCACCAGACCGGCAACAACAGTGGCGTCATTCATTCGGGACTGTATTACCGGCCCGGTTCCCTCAAGGCGCGCAACTGTGCCGCCGGCCGCGACGCCCTTTATGCCTTCTGCGCCGAACAGGGCATCTGTCACGAGCGCTGCGGCAAGATCGTGGTCGCCACCAGCGAGGGCGAGCTGGCGGCGCTCGACGAGCTGCAGCGGCGTGGTGTCGCCAACGGCTTAAGTGGCATCGAACGGCTCGATGCGGCCGGCCTGCGGGCCCATGAGCCGGCGGTGGTTGGGATTGCCGGACTGTTTGTACCCCAGACCGGCATTGTCGACTTTGTCGCCGTGACCGAGGCGCTGGTGCGCCAGCTGCGGGGTGCTGGCGGCCGCCTGCAGACCGACGCCGAGGTGCGGCGGGTCAGGCGCACGGCGGCGGGTTTTGACCTGACCACCACGGCGGGCTGTTTCCGGGCGCGTTTTGTGGTCAATTGTGGCGGTCTGCAGTCGGACCGGCTGGCGCGGCTGTGTGGTGTTGAGCCGGGTCTGCGTATTGTGCCCTTTCGTGGCGAATACGCCGTGCTGCGGCCCGAGCGGCGTTCACTGGTGCGTCACCTGATCTACCCGGTACCCGATCCGGCCTTCCCCTTTCTCGGGGTGCACTATACCCGCAGGGTCGATGGCGCGGTCGAGGCGGGCCCCAATGCGGTGCTGGCCTTCAAGCGCGAAGGCTACCGCTGGTGTGACTGTGATGCTCGAGACCTGCTTGAAACCCTCAGTTATCCGGGGTTTCTGCGTTTGGCGGCGCGGTTCTGGCGCGTCGGCCTGCTGGAATACCGCCGTTCTCTGCTGAAACCCTATCTGCTGCGTGATCTGCGTAAACTGCTGCCGGGGCTGACTGCGGCCGATTTGTGTCCCGGCGGTGCTGGAGTACGCGCCCAGGCGGTCAGTGCCGAGGGCCAGCTGCTGGATGATTTCCGTATTCTGTCAGCCGACGGCATGGTGCATGTGCTTAACGCGCCTTCGCCGGCGGCCACCGCTTCCCTCAGTATCGGTGCCCAGGTGGCTGAAACGGCCCTGCGCCACTTTGGTGAGGGTTGAGCAGGCCCTTCACCCGAAGCACAGTGCTCGCAACAACAACGGGGCCGTCGCAGTTCGCTGCGGCGGCCCCGTTGTTGTTGCGGACAGCAGAGGAATTCGGTGGCGGGTGGAGCGTTCAGTTGCCCTGCAGGGCAAAATCGGCCCACACCGGACAATGATCGGAGGGTCTGGCCAGGGCGCGGATGTCCTGATCGATGCCGCTGGCCTGGCACAGCCGCTGCAGCGCCGGGCTGGCCAGAATCAGATCGATGCGCAGGCCGCGGCGGGGCTGCAGTTCGAAACCGCGACTGCGGTAGTCGTACCAGCTGTAGTCACCCTGCTGCTGCGGATGGCACAGCCGGTAGCTGTCCTGCAGGCCCCAGTCCAGCAGCAGCCCGAGCCAGTCGCGCTCCTCCGGCAGAAAACCGCTTTTGCCGGTGCGCAGCCAGCGCTTTTCGTTGTCGGCGCCGATGCCAACATCGGCAGCGGCCGGCGCCACATTCATGTCGCCCACCACCGCCAGCAGCTCGCGGGCGGGATCGTACTGCTGTAGCAGGTCGCGCAGGTCACGGTAGAACTGCTCTTTGGCGGGGAACTTGACCGGGTGGTCGCGGCCCTCGCCCTGGGGAAAGTAGCCGTTGATGACCGTCAGGCAGTTCTGGCCCTCGGCCGTGCTGACATCGTAGCGCGCCCGGATCAGGCGGCATTGGGCCTCGGCTCCATCGGCGGGCAGGCCGCACTGCCATTCCAGTGGCGGCTGGCGCGACAGCAGCGCCACGCCATAGTGGCCTTTCTGGCCGTGAAAGCAGACCTGGTAGCCCAGTGCCTCGATGGCAGCGCGGGGAAATTCGCTGTCGTGTACCTTGGTTTCCTGCAGGGCAATGATGTCCGGCTGATGCCGTGCCACCAGAGCTTCGAGCTGATGCAGACGGGCGCGCAGGCCGTTGACGTTGAAGCTGACCAGTCTCATGCGGCACGCTGCAGAATGTTGGCGATGACCTCGGCGCTGTAGGCCGGCATGCGCCATTTCTGTGCCAGCATCACGGCGTTGGCGGCAATGGCCGGGATGTCGTTGGCCGGGATGCCAGCCTCGCTCAGGGTTACCGGACTGCCGATGGCGCCGAACCAGTCCTTCAGGCCACGGGCGGCGGCAAGAGCGCACTGGCGATCATCGCTGAGCTGACAGCCCAGCACCTCGCGGGCGAAACGGGCGAACTTGGCCGGGTGCTGGTCGGCCTGCCAGGCCATCCAGGCCGGCAGGACAATCGCCAGGCCGGCGCCGTGGGCGATATCGTAGAGGGCGCTGAGGGAGTGCTCAATCATGTGATTGGGGAACTGGTAGGCGCCGATACCGGCCGTCGACAGGCCGTTGAGGGCCCAGGTAGCGGCCCACATCATGGTGGCCCGGGCCTCGGCGTGAGCCGGTTGGGCCAGGATCTGTTCGGTGCTTTCCATGATGGTTTTGACCAGACCCTCGACAAAACGGTCCTGCAGTGGCGTGACCGGGTCGGGGCTGGTAAAATAGCCTTCAAGCAGGTGCGAGATGGCGTCTACGGCCGAATAGGCCGTGTAGTCGGCCGGCACCGTCCAGGTCAGCACCGGGTCGAGAATCGACACCCGCGGAAACAGGTGCGGCGAACTAAGATTGAATTTCTGCTGTGTTTCCTCGTTGGTGATCACGCCACCGCTGTTCATCTCCGAGCCGGTGGCGGCCAGGGTCAGCACGGTGACCAGCGGCAGGGCCTGCTGCACCGTTGCCCGGTCGCTGAAGAAATCCCACAGATCGCCGTCATAGCAGGCGCCGGCGGCGATGGCCTTGGCTTCGTCGAGCACGCTGCCGCCACCGACGGCCAGAATCAGATCGACCTGGCTGGCCTTGGCTTTGTCAACCCCGGCGCGGCTGTGCGACAGCACCGGATTCGACTTGACACCGCCATGGTCGATCCAGCTGACGCCCGCCTGTTGCAGGGCGCTGGTGACGCGACTGTACAGGCCGCTGCGGTGGATGCTGTCGCGGCCATAGACCAGCAGGGCCGTGCGGCCATGGCGGGCGACGGTTTTACCAACCCGGTCGACACTGCCGGCGCCGAAGATGATCTGGGTGGGGTTGTGAAAGACGAAGGGTTGCATGGCGGACTCCTTGTGTGTGCAGGGGGCTGTGACCTGTCCGTGCGGGAGAGACGCGGCCAGCAGGCGGTTGAAAAGCAGCCGTGCTGGAGCCCAGGGATGGGCGACCAAAATCAATCATTGCTCCGTAATGGACTGATTTTGTGAGCAAGACGAAAAAGCGCCTTTTCGGCTGGCGTCGTTGAAAAAGTTCCAGAAGGAACTTTCCCAAAGATCCGGTTAAACGTCGAGGGCCTGTTGCAGGCGCTGCTGTACCTCGGCCAGGCTGCAGCCGTCGATCTGCAGCCGTTTGTGGCGGCTGCTGTGACCGCTGACCAGGCTGACGGCGCTTTTGGCGCAGCCGAGCAGCTTGGCCAGGTAATCACAGCACAGCTTGTTGGCGGCACCGTCCACCGGCGGCGAGGTCAGGCGCAGCTTGAGTTCGTCGCCCTGCAGGCCGCAGAGAGCGTTTTTGCTGGCGCGCGGTTGCACCAACACGGCCAGTTGTACGCCGCCGGCCACCACGCGCAGGCAGCAGCTCAGATCGGGCGCCGGCATCAATCAGAAGCTATAGGCCAGCTGCACCAGCAGGGCATGCAGCAGGCGCTGGGCAAAGGAAAGCGCCAGCAGCAACACCAGCGGCGAGAAGTCGATACCTCCGAACTGCAGCGGAATCCAGCGCTGCACGCGGTAAAGCACCGGATCGGTGGCGCGATGGATAAAGCGCACCAGCGGATTGTAAGGATCGGGATTGACCCAGGACAGCACGGCCCGGGCGACGATGAGCAGGATGAACAGGGTGAAGGCCAGATCGGCCAGACCGGCCAGGGCCAGAAAAAGTTCGCGCAGAATCATCGGAAGCTTTCCTTCAGGACAGACGTCAGCAGAACGGCGGAACGTTTCCGCCGGCAGGCTCCTGTTATACCCAGCCGTTGCTGGCGCTGTCAAATCCTTCGGGACAGCCGGCGAATCTGGCGACGACGAGATAGAATTATTTGAAGATATGCACCTTTGAATGGTTAACTTTTTAACGGACGTTTAATAGTTTTGCCGTTGTCGCTGGCCATGACGCATGGTACAAGCCATTAATCCGACCAAATCACATAAGATTGCCGGTCCGGCAGCATGGCTGCCGGCCAGAGCCCCTGTTCGCTGAAGGATAAGCGCCGGTGAACCTGAAGATTCCGCAACGCCGTCAACGGGCCAACAGCCTCAAACTTAAAATCAGTTTGCCGGTCGCCCTGCTGACCGCCGTTCTGCTGACGCTGACCGGCTATAGCCTGTTCGGTCTGTTTCGCCAGGAGCTTGAAAAAACCATCGAACGCCAGCAGGGCACCCTGGTGGGGTCGCTGGCGGCCCAGATTGATGACCGGCTGCTGGCCTTCACCGGCTATCTGCGGCATGTGGCGGCCCAGACCGATACCCAGGTTCTGCTGACGCCGGCGGCCGCAGCCCGTTTTCTCGAACAACAATCCGGCGGTCAGCTGCTGTTTGGCGCTGGTCTGGCGCTGTTTGATGCCCAGGGCTCCCTGGTGGCCGTGAGTCAGACCCGGCCCTGTCGCTGTCTGAGCTCCGAGCGCCTGCGGCAGCTGCTCGAAACCGCCCTGCAATCACGTCAGCCGCAGATGTCCGATTTTGTCCTTTCACAGGAAAACAGCAGGACGGAGCCAAGGGTTCTGTATGTCTTTCCTTTGCTGCGCCAGGGCCGGGTGGTTGGCGCGCTGGGGGGCAGTCTGGTGCTGTTCGGGCCGGGGCTGCTCAACTACCTGCAGGCCTTCGACACCGGCGCCGGCAGCTACCTGAGTCTGAGTGATGGCCGCCAGATGCTGCGCCTTTCGACGCAGGAGGGCTGGTTGCAGATTCAGCCGCTGCCGCCCCACCAGCGTACCCTGCGGCGCAAGGCGCTGGTGGAACGTAGTCTGACCCTGGAGCAGACGGATGAACAGGATGCGCCGCTGCTCAGTTCGGTGCAGCGGCTGCAACAGGTCGACTGGGCACTGGCTGTGCACCAGCCGCTGGCCGAGGCCTATGCGCCGCTGCAACCGCTGCGCCAGCAACTGCTGGTGGCGGTGGCGGGCAAGATCGCGCTGGCCGCCGTGGCGGTCTGGCTGCTGATGCGCCAACTGATGCGGCCCCTGTCGCAGCTGACGGCCCGCATTGCTGCCGTGGCTGAAACCGAAGAGCAGCAAGCCGGCCCGGCCGCCGATGTTGGCGAGGAACGGGTGGCGGGCGATGAGCTGGCGGTGCTGCAACGCAGCTTCGATCTGATGCTGCAGCGTATCGGCCAGCACCGTCAGGCGCTGGAGGAGCAACTGCAGCAGTTGCAGACCCTGATCGACGCCATACCCAACCCGGTGTTCTATGTTGATGATCGGGGCTGTTTTATCGGCTGCAACCAGGCCTTCGAAATCGTTTTTGGCCATCCGCGCGCGGAACTGGTCGGAACGGCCCTGACCGGGGTGCTGCCAGCGGAACTGGCCGCCATCGTGTGTGGCCGTTGCAATCAGCCCGACAGCCTGCACAGCAGCGAACAGCAGCTGCTGTTCGCCGATGGCCGGGAACATCCCGTGCTGTTCTCCGCGGCCGCTTTCAGCCGCGCTGGCCAGGCCTGTCACGGTGTGGTCGGTGCCCTGGTTGATATCAGTGCCCGCCGCCGCGCCGAGGAGCAACTGCGCAAGCTCGGTCTGGCGGTGGAGCAGAATCCCAATGCCATTATCGTCACCGATATCCAGGGGACCATCGAGTACGTCAATCCCAGTTTCTGTCATCTGACCGGCTACAGTCAGGAGGAGGCCATCGGCCAGAACCCGCGCATTCTCAACGCCGGCAGCGCGCCCAGGGAATACTTCCAGACCCTGTGGCACACCATTCTGGCGGGTCATGACTGGCGTGGTGAACTGCGCAACCGCAAAAAAACCGGCGAGCTGTTCTGGCAGCACGCGCTGATCTCGCCATTGAAGAACAGCCGGGGGGACATCACCCACTTTATCGCCATCATGGAGGATATCACCGCCCGCAAGCGGGCTGAGCGGCGTGAACAGCTTACCGGCCGGGTGCTGGCGCTGCTGTCGCTGCCCAATGAGCGCACCGACAAGATTCACGATATTCTCGAACTGATCCGTGATTTTTCCGGCTGCGCCAGCGTCGGCCTGCGGCTGCGCGAGGCCAACCAGTCTTTTCCCTATTACCAGAGTGTCGGGAAGAAACCGGACGGGCAGGAGTGTCCGCTGCTGCCGCTGGCGGATGAAACCCTGGCGGAGTCGGTAGCGCCCGGCGCCAGCGATTCCCTCTGCAGCCGGATTCTGCAGGGCCTGCCACAGGGCGTGCCGGTCGATGGCTGTTTCACCGCCGCCGGCAGTTTCTGGACTAATCCGATGAGTCACTGCCTGCCGCTGGCCGACAGTGGCCTGTGCCGCGAGCAGCACTGTCACTGCCAGCAGGCGCGCTCGATGGCGCTGATTCCGTTGCGGCTGGAGGATGAGGTGATCGGCCTGCTGCAGTTGCTCGACGCCGATGAACGCAAGATCAGTCGTGATCTGGTGGAGTTTCTTGAATCCATTGCCAGCAGCATCGCCATTGCCTTTGAACACCGCCAGGTGACCGAGCAGCTGCAGGAGCGGGAAAACCGGCTTGATTACCTGCGGTTTCACGATAGCCTGACCGGGCTGCCCAACCGCCAGTATCTGCGCCAGCAGTTGCGTCAGGCGCTGGCGCGGACGCGGCGCTCGGGTCAGCCGGGAGCGGTATTGCTGCTTGATCTTGACCGCTTTAAAACCGTCAACGATTCCCTTGGTCATGATCTGGGTGACCGGTTGCTGCGTGAGATCGCGGCCCGCCTGCGCACCAACCTGCGCGAAAACGATGTGCTGGCGCGCATTGGTGGCGACGAATTCGCCATCCTGTTCGAAGGTCTGCGCGACGGTCAGCAGGTGGCGCGGCGGGTCGAGGTGCTGATGGAACAACTGACCCGGGCGTTGTGCATCGCCGATTTCGAGCTCTATGTCACCGCCAGCATCGGCATCAGCCTGTTTCCCAACGACAGTAATGAAATCGAAGGGTTGCTGCAGGCGGCCGAGGTGGCCATGTATCGTGCCAAGCAGACCGGTCGCAACCGCTACCAGTTCTACCGGACCGAAATGAACCCCCGCACCCGGGATCTGTTGCTGCTTGAAGGGCAGTTGCGCCAGGCGCTGGAAAAAGAGCAGTTCGTGCTGTATTACCAGCCCAAGATTGATCTGCTCAGTGGCCGGGTGGCCGGCGCCGAAGCCCTGCTGCGTTGGCAGCATCCCGAGCGCGGTATGGTGTCGCCGGCCGATTTTATTCCGCTGGCCGAGGAGACCGGCCTGATCGTTCCCATTGGCGACTGGGTGCTGCGGCAGGCCTGCCGCCAGCTGCACCAGTGGCAACAGGCCGGTTTGCCACTGCGGCTGGCCGTCAATCTGTCGGGCCGCCAGTTCCAGCAGGAGCAGCTGCTTGACTGGCTTGACGCGGTGCTGGCCGACTGCGGCGCCACGCCGGAATCGCTGGAGCTGGAGATCACCGAAAGTGTCGCCATGCACAGTGTGGAAAACAGCATCGCCATTCTGGGTGCCATTCGCCAGCGTGGTCTGCGTCTGGCCATTGACGATTTTGGCACCGGCTATTCCTCGCTGAGCTACCTTAAACGTTTCCCCATCAACTGCCTCAAGATTGACCAGTCCTTTATTCGCACCCTCGACAGTGATGCCAATGATGGCACCATCGCCGATTCGGTGATCGCCCTGGCCCGCGCCATGGAGTTGCAGGTGGTGGCCGAGGGTATCGAAAAGCCGGAACATCTGCAGTTTCTGCAGCAGCGCGGCTGTCATGAAGGGCAGGGTTATCTGTTCGCCCGGCCGCTGCCATTGGCCGAATTCGAGGATTTTGTCGCCAACTGGCCGGGCTTGCCTGCATAGGAGCAACGGGTGGAGAAGTGTGCGCAGCCCCTGCGAAAGACATCCCGGACTGTGCCACTGGTCGAACTGCTGATTGAGGGCATGCACTGCGCCAGCTGCGTGCAGCGGGTGGAGCAGGCTTTGCGCGCGCTGCCGGGCGTCACGGCGGTTTCGGTCAATCTTGCCACCGGCCGGGCGCAGGTGCGGCTGACAGCGGCTGGCGTACCGGTTGCCGAACTGGTAGCGGCGCTGACACGGGCCGGGTTCGCCGCCGAAGAGGTCAGTGACGCGGCTTTGGCGCAGCAGCACCAGCAGCAGGCGGCCGAGCAGGAGGTGCGCCAGCTGCGCCGCTCGATGGTGCTGGCCCTGGCCCTGACGCTGCCTCTGGTGGTGCTGGAGATGGGGGGCCACTTTGTGCCGCCGTTTCATCACTGGCTGCTGCGGCATCTGGGACCGCAGCCGCTGTTTATGCTGCTGGGCTGCCTGGCGACGCTGGTGCTGTTCGGACCGGGCTGGCGTTTTCACCGGTTGGGCTGGCCGGCGCTGCTGCGCGGCGTGCCCGACATGAACGCTCTGGTGGTGCTGGGCACCTCTGCAGCCTGGGGCTATTCGCTGGTGGCCACCCAGGCGCCCGGCCTGTTGCCTGCCGGTCAGGCGGTGGTGTACTACGAGGCCGCTGCGGTGATCGTCAGTCTGATTCTGGTTGGCCGTTATCTGGAAGCGGTGGCAAGGGGACGCACCGGCGCCGCCATCCGCCGGTTGCTGGGGTTGCAGGCCAAGTCGGCCCACCGCCTGACGGAAGCTGGCGAGGAGGAGGTGCCGCTGGAGCAGGTGCGGGTCGGTGATCTGCTGCGGGTGCGGCCGGGCGAAACCGTGCCGGTGGATGGCGAAGTGATTGAGGGTCGCTCCCACGTTGATGAATCCATGCTCACCGGCGAGCCGTTGCCGGTGGCCAAGGAACCCGGCGCCCAGGTGGTGGGCGGCACGTTGAACACCCAGGGCAGCTTCTGTCTGCGCGCCACCCGGGTTGGCGCCGACAGCCTGCTGGCGCAGATTGTGCGCCTGGTGCAGCAGGCCCAGAGCAGTCGGCTGCCGATTCAGGCGCTGGTTGACCGGGTCATTCGCCTGTTTGTGCCGGCGGTGCTGCTGGTGGCGCTGCTCACCTTTGGTGCCTGGCTGCTGTGGGGCAACGGTCTCAGCCAGGCCTTGGTCCATGCCGTGGCGGTGTTGATCGTCGCTTGCCCCTGCGCCATGGGCCTGGCCACACCGACCTCCATTCTGGTGGGCACCGGCCGGGCGGCCGAGTTGGGCATTCTGTTTCGCAAGGGCGATGCCCTGCAGCAGCTGTGCGCCGCCCGTCTGGTGGTGTTCGACAAAACCGGTACCCTTACCCGTGGCCGACCCGAGTTGACCGACGTGCAGCTGGCCGCCGGCGTCGAACGCGGGCCGCTGCTGCAGCAGATCGCCAGTGTCGAGGCCCTGTCGGAACATCCCATCGGCCAGGCGTTGGTGCGCGCCGCGCAGGAACAGGGTCTGCCGCTGCTGGCGGTGACGGAGTTTGTCGCCGAGCCCGGTTTCGGCGTTACCGGCCGGGTGGCCGGTTGTCAGCTGCGGATCGGCACCGAACGCTATCTGCGGCCTCTTGGTCTGGATCTGTCCTCCTTCGCCGTGGTGGCCGCGCGCCTGGCCGGTGAGGGTAAGACGCCGCTCTATGCCGCTGTCGATGACCGGCCGGTCGCGGTGCTGGCCGTGGCCGACGCCCTCAAGGACAGCACTCCGGCGGCTCTGCAGGCCCTGCGGCAGGCCGGTATCGGGTTGGCGCTGCTGACCGGCGATCAGCAGCGCACGGCCCAGGCCATTGCCGATCGCCTTGGTATCGGTGAACTGCGGGCCCAGCTGTTGCCGGCCGACAAGGTTGACGTCCTGCGCCAATGGCAGGCCCGTCAGCGGCCGCTGGTGTTTGTTGGCGACGGCATCAACGATGCTCCGGCGCTGGCTCAGGCCGATGTCGGCATCGCCATCGGCAGCGGTACCGATGTGGCCATCGAGGCGGCCGAGGTGGTGCTGCTGACCGGCGATCTGCGTCAGGTGGTGACCGCCATCGCCCTGTCACGTGCCACCCTGGCCAATATCCGCCAGAATCTGGTCTGGGCCTTCGGCTACAATGTGCTGCTGATTCCCCTGGCCGCCGGTCTGTTCCAGCCGCTGCTTGGTCTGCAGTTGTCGCCGGTGCTGGCGGCCCTGGCCATGACGGCATCAAGTCTGTGTGTACTGACCAACGCCCTGCGCCTGCGGCGCTTTCGGCCGGTGCCGCTTGGTGATCAAACCGCCGGTTGACGGCGTCAACAATCGCACCTGCCGTCGTGCCCCGCTTTTGACATTCGCCGCCCAAGCGGCTACAGTGCCGTGGTTATCTGTTCGCCCGGCTGTCCCGTCCCGTCTTCCAGCAGAAGGTACGCCCCATGTTCCGCACCAACAATCTCAATATCAAAGGCTTTGTCGAGGTTATCGCTCCGGCTGATCTTAAGCAGGTGTTCCCCCAGTCTGAAGCCGCATCGGAATTTGTCGCCCGCTCACGCCGCCAGGTGATCGATATTCTGGAAAACCGCGACCCCCGCCTGATGGTTGTCGTCGGCCCCTGCTCCATTCATGATCCCCAGGCCGCTCTCGACTATGCCCGCCGGCTGGCGCGCCTGAGCCACGAACTGCAGGATCAGCTGCTGCTGGTGATGCGTGTCTATTTCGAAAAACCGCGCACCACCGTCGGCTGGAAGGGTCTGATCAACGACCCCGACCTGAATGGCACCCATCAGATCTCCAAGGGGCTGGGCGTGGCTCGCCAGCTGTTCTGCGCCATCACCGATCTGAAGCTGGCCATCGCCACCGAGATGCTCGATACCATCACGCCGCAGTATTTCGCCGACCTGATCAGCTGGGGCGCCATCGGCGCACGCACCACCGAATCGCAGCCCCACCGCGAGATGTCCAGCGGCCTGTCCTTCCCCGTCGGCTTCAAGAACAGTACCGACGGCAACCTGCGCATTGCCATGGATGCCATGAGCGCCGCCGCGCACTCGCACAGCTTTCTCGGCATCAACCGCACCGGCCGCATCTCCATTGTGCAGACCAGTGGCAATCCCCATGTCCATATCGTGCTGCGCGGCGGTAGCGCCGGACCGAATTACCAACGCCAGGCCATTGCCGAAACCGAAGCCGAACTGGCCAAACGCCAGCTGTCCGGCGCCATTATGGTCGATTGCAGCCACGCCAATTCCAACAAGGATCACCGCCGCCAGCCGCAGGTGGCCCAGGAAGTGGTCGATCAGATCGCCGCCGGCAACCGCTCCATCCGCGCCCTGATGATCGAAAGCAATCTGGAAGAAGGCAGCCAGCCCGTCGGTGACCCCTGCAGTCTGCGCTATGGCGTGTCCATCACCGACAAATGCATCGACTGGGCCACCACCGAACCCCTGCTGCGCGACATCTATGCCCGCCTGGCCGAACTGGGCGGCCGGCCACTGTAGCCGTTGTTCACCAGATTCTGGATACAAAAAAGGGACCCATTGCGGTCCCTTTTTTTGTCGGCATTGCGCTTCGCTGGGCGGTTACAGCAGCCAGCGGTGCGGATTGGTCAGCGGCGCGCCGTTGCCGAGCTGTTTCAGGCCGGTGATGCAGCGGATGATCAGCCAGAGGGTGGCGAACAGCAGCACGAAATAGCCGATCAGCACCGGAGTGAGCAGACCGCCGATGAAGAGGTAGAGCAGGCCGATCCAGAAGGTGCGGATCTGAAAGTGGTAATGGCTGCGCAGCCAGTCGGGTGCATCGCTGCGGTAGACGTAGGCGATGATCAAGCCGATGATGGCGGTAAGGCCGAAAACCAGTCCGATCAGATACAGAATGTAGACGATTTTTGCCGGTCCGCTGCCGTTGGCGGGCTGGGGTGGCAGCACGGTGACGCTCATTGCGGCCGCTGCGCTGCGCTGGTGGTGGCCGGAAAACTGGCGGCGATTTTGTCTTTGGCGGCCTGCAGTTCCTGCGCCAGCCGCTGGCGGCCGGCTTCGCTCAGTTGCAGGTTGCCATCGGCGGTGGTTTGCAGATACTGCTGTTTCTCCAGCAGGTCGAGGGTTTTGCCGAGGGTCAGCTTGACCTTTTCCGGTGGCGTCGGGTCGCCGACCATTTCGGCGAAGCGGGCCGCCAGTTCGGTGTTGCGGGGGTTGATCAGCTGCTTGCGGCTGAAGGGGGCATCGCTGGCGATCTTGCTCAGCAGCAGAAAGACGACGGTCTGCCAGCGCGGGCTGGGGTTGATGGCCATGAAGCGGGTCTCCTGAAGAGGGTTCGGGGGTTTGAGTTACGGACGCTGGAACTGAATGGCGACATCGGCGCGGTGGGCGGGGTCAATCTTCCACAGCCGGCGGTCGCTGAAACGGAACTGGCGGGCGATCAGCAGATCGGGGAACTGGGCGATGCGGATGTTGTAGAGGTTGACGTGTTCGTTGAACAGTTCGCGCCGGTCGGCAATCTGGTTTTCCAGCTCGCTGATGCGCTGGCTCAGGCCACGGAACAGGCTGTCGGCCTTGAGGTCGGGATAGCGTTCCACCACGGCGAAGAGGGAGCGCAGGGTGTCGCTGAGCAGATTCTGGGCCTGCTGCTGGGCCTGTTCACCGCGGGCGCTGGCCACCTGGGAGCGGGCCTGGATGACGGCTTCAAGGGTGTCGCGTTCGTGTTCCATGTAGCGCTGGCACACCTCGACCAGTTTGGGCAGTTCGTCGAACCGCTGCTTGAGGAGGATATCGATGTTGCTCCAGGCCTTGTCGCAGTCATTGTGCATGCGCACCAGGCCGTTGTAGATCAGGATGGCGTAGCCGATCAGGGCCAGCACTGCCAGCAGCACTAGCGCCAGTACGATTGTTGTGATCATGGTCAGGACTCCTGTTGATAAGAGGGTGCGGCCATCAGCAACCGGGCCACAGGGTGAAATAGCTGCCGGCCAGCAGCAGAGCCCAGACGGCCAGCGCCACGCCGACGAGCAGCAGCAGGACGAAGCTGAGGCCATAGCCGCGACCAAGCTCGGTTTCGGACAGCTGCTCGGCAATGAGAAAGGGTTGCCAGCGCCCCGGTGGCCGGCCGACCCAGGTTTCGGCTTCGGCTTCGCGGTCGGGCCGCAGTTGCTCCAGCAAGAGTTGACGCTGCTGCTCCTGGCGGGCTTCGTCCCATTCCTGGCTGTCGATCCGGCCATCGCCGTTGCGGTCGTAATCGCGCAGTTTTGCGCGATCCTGTTTGAGGTCGCGCAGGCGCTGACGCAACAGACCCTGCCGGTCGGCGTGCTGCCGGCGGCTGTGAGCGTAGCCCAGCACATAGAGGGGGGCACCGTCGGCGATGATCTCTTCGCGCCATTTTTCATTGTTGGCCAGGCCGGTGGCCAGCGGCAGATGGCTGTTGCCGAAGATCTCCTGGGTCTGACTAGGGCGCAGGCGCGCGCCGGCCGGATCGATACGGATGCTGCCGGTAGCGTCTTCCAGCGCAAAGGGCACGGCCCCGCTGCTGCGGCTGCTGACCAGATCCCAGCCGTTGTCCTTGGCATTGCGCCGGTAGCGCTTCAGACTGTAATAGACGCAGGGTAGCTGCGTCAGTGGCGAAACCAAAGCGTACAGCCGCCGTGCCTGGCCCTGAATCTCGACCCGGCCCATGGCCAGCGAGCGGATGCGGCTGGTGGGCGTGTGGGCGATGCAGTGTTTCAGGTGCAGGGCGCGAAAGGCGCTGATCAGGCACAGCAGCGCCGCGCCAGCGGCCAGCAGGCCGCTGTGCAGCAAGCCGCCCAGCAGCGGGCGCAGCCAGTGGGGTTGTAGCTGGGTCAGCAGCGCGGTCAGGCTGGCAATTGCGAAAACGGCCAGTTGCGCGGGCGCCAACGGCCAGCGCCGCCCGGCCAGGGCGGCGCCTTCAGGCGGGGGTGGCAGGGGTGCCGGAGCGCTGTCCGGCGTTGGCGGATTGGCCGCTGTTTCGCTCGGGGCCGTGGCGGCTGTGTCGCCCAGAGGGGACGGCAGGGTTGCGCCGGCTGCCAGCAGGATGCCGTTTTCTGCCCCGGTCAGAGCGGCGGGCTGTTCGACCGCCGACTGGAGCGCGTTGGCCTGCTCGATGGTCGCCATCAGCTGGCCGTAGCCGGTCAGCGCCTGGGCGTTGCGTTGCAGTTCGGCCTCGTCGGTTGCTGGCAGCTGCAGCGGGTAATCGGGCAGAAAGGCCAGGCCCAGGGTCTGGTGGAGGGATGCGGCCGGGCAGCACTGGCGGATGCGCTGCAGCAGCGCCAGCAGGTTGGCGTTGCGGCTCAAGCTGGCCTGGTCGCCGAGCTGGCGGTGGTCGAAGCTGCCGGGGCGGATGCGCACGGCCCGCAGCAGGGTGCCGCTGGCGTCGCGCCAGTACAGATCCAGCCGCGGCTGATGTTGAAAGATGTCCTTTTCCAGTCGTTGCAGGCTGGCGGCGGCGCTGTCGGCGCCCTGACCGTAGCTGTGGCGGGCCAGCTGGCGCCGCAGATGTGCGGCGACGGCCTGACCGGACAGGTCGGCCACAATCAGCAGCGGCGCGGGATCATCCGCTGTCAGTTCGAAGCGGCCGGCGTCGCAGTGGAACCACAGGCTTTCGTCGCGCTGCTCAAAGGTTTGCAGCGGGCGGGGCGGGCACGCTGGTGGTGACGGTGCCGGCAGCAGCCAGCAGGCCCAGCCGGCATCGGCGAGCAGGGGCGTCAGCGCTTCCAGGGTGTTGCGCGGTCCGCGCGCCAGTTCGGCAATGCCGAGACCTTTGAGACGTTGGCCGCAGCTGTAGGCATCGGGACCACCGGCGGCGGCCAGCTGTCGGCACAGGGCGCTGAGCTGTGGCGCGGCCGGTTGGGCCTGAACGTACAGGCGACAGTCGTCAGCGTTGACAGCCATGGCTGGCTGTGGCGGCTGCCGGCCGGGGCGGCGCGCTGCTGTCGCTGCGGGCGATGTTGCAGCTTTTGACCAGCAGGGCAAAGGCCATCAGGGCCAGCAGCAGCAGGAAAAAGCCCAGATAGTTTTCCGATTTTAAAGGTGCAGAGGGTTTCATGAATCCTGTGGCGTGTTGGAGAAGAAGAAAGTGGTTTGGCGGCACGGCGGCTTGGCACGAAGTTGGCTTCAGCCGGACGGTGTGACCGTCGGATCGCGCCGGACGGGGGACCGAGTGACCAGAGGCTGGCAGGAGGGCGTCCGTTGGCGGTCTGGCCGAGTCAAATGGCGTTACCAGTCTGACAGTGTAAACCAGGAATTGTCACAGCGGCAACCGCTTTCCCGTCGGATTCGGTGGGCGGGTCAACGGAGCGGCCTGGTGTGAGTGGGAGGAAGCCGGACGATGCAGGAGGTGCAGGTGAAACGGGCGGGAAGGGTGCTGGCGGGATTGGTGTTGGCGCTGCTGCTGGGAGTGTCGCCGGCAGCGGCGGTGAACTGGCTGATGCTGCAGGGAGCGGAGCCTGCCGATGCGGATTGGCTGCGGCTGGGCGGTTTTGTGCAGTTGGAATACCACAACGCCGGTGGTGGGCAGCTGCCGGCCGGGCCCTTTGCCGGTCAGCCCCTCGCGGCGGGGCAGGTGGGGCCGTTGCAGCGCTCGTCGGTTGCCACCGAACTGCGCAAGCTGCAGCTGGCGGCGCGCGGCCGGTTGCACCCATCACTGAACTACAGCCTTAAAACCATCAGCGGTGACAACGGCGCCAGCCGCATTGACGGCGGCAATCGCCTGCGTCTGATCGAAGCCAGCCTGACCTGGCGATTGCCGCTGGGCCCCTATCTGCGGCTGGGGCTGTTCAAGCCGCCCGGCGCCGAAGAGATCAGCGGTTTTTCTCCGCCCAACCAGTATGTCAATCTGACCAATGGCGCCAACCTGTTGTTGCAGGAACGTTTTTTTCGTGAGGATGGCAGCGATCCGCAGTTCGCCAATGAACCCGGTATCTGTGGCTGCTGTCGCGATCTGGGGCTGCTGCTGTTTGATGCCCAGCGGCTGGCCGACTGGGAATGGAGTTATGGTGCTGCCCTGACCCAGGGCTATGGTCTGCGGCTGAATGACCCCAATGACCACCCCGATCTGTATCTGTATCTGGCTCTCGAACGGTTGTGGGGGGAACGAAAGGGAATGCAGCGGCTGGGTTGGAAGCTGTTTGGCTGGTGGCAGGAGGGCCGCCGTGATCTGACTGATGGTTTGACAGGGCGGACGCAGGATTACCGCCGCTGCCGTTTCGGTGGTGGGACGGCGCTGCAGACGGATCGCTTGCGGCTGGTGGCGGAGATCATCAAGGCGAAGGGGATGATCGAGTTCGGCACCGATGGCAGCGCCCTGGCGGGCAGTCGCAGTAATGATGGCCGATGGGTTGCCAGTTACAACGTGTTGCCGCGTGATCAGGCCCTGGCCTGGTCGCTGGATGCCGGTTGGCGGCTGTGGCGCGGCCTGTGGCTTGATGGTCGTTATGACCGTCTCGATCTGGCCACCGAGATTACCGGGGAGCGGGAGCTGCGCACCTGGACGGCGGGGTTGAGCTGGCGCATGCCCAGCGGCCTGCAGCTCAAGTGCAATTACGAATGGCGGGAGGGGCGGGCGCCCCATCAGCCGCGGCAGTCGGCTGTTAACCAGATTCTGGCCGAGTTGCCCAACCGCCTGTCGTGTCAGCTGCTTTACCTGTTCTGAGGCTCTGTGGCCGGTGCAGCGGTGTCAGCGGCTGGCGCGTCGCTCCAGCACCAGGGCCAGCAGCAGCAGAGCGAAACCCACCAGCAGCCGCGGTCCGTTGAGCGGCTCGCCGAACAGCAGGCCGGAACAGAGCACTGCCAGCGGAATCTTCAGATTGTTGCTCACCGCCAGCACCCCGGCTGTCACCTGTCGCGCGCCTCGGTTCCAGCCAAAGAAGCATAGCCCCGAAGCCAGCACGCCCAGATAGAGCAGCACCAGCAGTTGCTGCGGCAGCAAACGGGTCAGCTGCGGCCAGCTGCCGGCCTGGCTGACCAGTGGCGCCGTGACCAGACAGGCGCCGCCATAGAGCAGGGCGAACAGTTGATGATCGTGGCCGGACCAGCCGGTCAGCAGTCGGCGGTAGGCGATCTGGCCAAAGGCGAAGCAGAGATTGGCCCCCTGGACCAGGGCGAAGCCGCGCAGAAAACTGCCTGACCCTGTACTGCCCAGCCCCTGATACAGCACCAGCGCGGCTCCGGCGCAGGCCAGCACGGCGGTAAGCCAGAAGCGGCGGTGCAATGTGCGACTGGCCAGGTCGTGAAACAGGGTGACATACAGGGGGGTAAAGATGGTGAACAGGGCCACCTCGTAGGCGTGCAGCAGCTTGAAGGCGGCGGTGTAGCTGCTGTACATCAGACCGTACTGAATGGCGCCGATGACCAGCAGTTGCAGCTGAAAGCGTGGTGGCAGCAGG
This sequence comes from Desulfuromonas thiophila, assembly GCF_900101955.1. Taxonomy (NCBI): domain Bacteria; kingdom Pseudomonadati; phylum Thermodesulfobacteriota; class Desulfuromonadia; order Desulfuromonadales; family Desulfuromonadaceae; genus Desulfuromonas; species Desulfuromonas thiophila. Next base: position 37,044 of record NZ_FNAQ01000006.1, read on the forward strand.
GCGGGACGGTAGAACGGCAGAAAGACCAGCAGTGCCAGCGCCAGGCGAATAAAGGCCACCAGGTTGGGATCAAGGCCGGTCAGCTGGCCCTTGATCAGACCGAAGGAAAAGGCCCAGACCAGCGAAACGAGCAGCAGCAGGGTCACGAGGCTGTGGCCGGGCGGGCGCGGCAGACACGGTTCTTGCCCTCGGTTTTGGCGCGGTACATGGCGTGGTCGGCCAACTGGATGAGCCGGTTTTTGTCGGCGGTGGCGCTGCTGTGCACCAGTCCGATGCTGGCGGTAACCTGCAGTTCCTGCCCCTGCCAGGGACAGCGGCAGGCCGCAATGTGGTGCCGCAACCGTTCGGCAGTGACCTCGGCTTCGGCCAGGTCGGTCTGGGGCAGCAATACGGCGAATTCCTCACCGCCGTAACGCACCAGCAGGTCGGTATCACGCAGGCTCAGGGAGGCTACCCGGGCAATCTGCTGCAGCACCAGATCGCCGGCCTGGTGGCCGTGGCGATCGTTGACCTGCTTGAATTCGTCGAGATCGAGCAGAATCAGGCTGAAATGGTTACCGTAGCGGGCCGCGCGGGCCAGCTCGCGATCAAAGTGATCGTGAAAGTAGCGCAGGTTGTACAGGCCGGTGAGACTGTCCTGAAACGCCAGCCGGCTCAGCTCGGTGTTGACGGCATGCAGGCGTTCGGTCTGACGCAGCAGGTCCTGCTGTTGCAGGCGGGCGTCGTCAAGCAGCTGGCGTTTGCACAGATTGAGCTGACTGAGATGCTGGTTGGCCTCCTGCAGCAGCTCCTCGGCGGTCTTCATCTGGTCGGCGGGAATCTCGAAGAAGCTCAGGGTGCGCACGCTGTTGCGGAAGATCTGCTGCAGCAACCGGTCGATGTCGTTTTCAGACAGCCCCTGCTGCTGCAGGGTTTCCCGCAGGGCCTGCAGCTTCGGTCCTGCCGGCTTGCCGTGCAGCACGGCAGCGATACGATCACCCAACTGGATGGCGAGGGCAGCATCGCGCCAGAGGGCCGGGGCCGTGTCGGGCTGATGATGGTGCCGGATGGGTTCGGTGATGGCCGCTGGCAGGTGCCAGCTGTGCAGCAGCTCGGCGCCGAGCTGGCAATGACCGAAACCGAAACGCTCCTTCTCCTCCTGGCTCAGCGGCAGGCGGCGGTGGATGCGGCCATCGAACAGGGCGGCGTAGTCCGGCACCAGACCGAAGGCGACCAGAATGCCGATATCGTGCAGCAGGCCGGCGATGAACAGATTATCATTACGGCTGAGACATTGACGGCCGATCAGGTCGGCGGCAACGGCAGCGGTGATTGAACGTTTCCAGAAATAGGTAAAATCGAAACCGTTGTGGCAGGAATGGGCCCGCAGTGACTGTACCAGCAGAAACGACAGGGCAATATTGGTGACCTGCAGGCTGCCCAGACGGGTCAGCGCCGTTGCAATGCTGTCGACATTGGCCTTGGGCGAGAACAGCGGCGAGTTGGCCACCCGCAGTACCCGCGCGGTCAGGGCCGGGTCGGCGGTGATGATGCGGCTGAGCTGGTTGAAGTCAACTTCGTCGGCGCTGACCACCTCAAGAATGCGCAAGGCGATGGCTGGTGGGGTCGGCAGGCGGACGCTGTCGTTGCGCTGGAGAATGTCATCGAGCAGGGTCAAGGCGCGTTCCTTCGAGGGGGCCTGAAAACGACAAAACACTTTAGCATGATCAGGGGACGCTTTCCAGTGCCCGAAGCCCGTGCTGCAGGCAAAAAAGCGCCTTCTGTCCTGCTCTTGACAAAGCGCAAGCGGATGATTACCGTAGCGGCGGTTTTAGCAGCCCTGAAGGCCGATACCTGGCCGCCGCCGTGTTTCGCCCGTCTTTGACGCACGTGGCACCCGAGGCCATGCCGCGCCCGGTTCGTTCTATATCACTCGATCGTTAGCATTCCGTTTTGCAGGAGGTTGTCCATGCCATTGTACGAATATGCCTGTCAGAAATGTGGTCAGATCATCGAGGTGCGCCAGCGTTTCGACGCCGCTCCGCCACAGCATTGCGAAGCCTGTGGCGGCGGCCTGCAGAAACTGATTTCGCGCACCGCTTTTACCCTTAAGGGTGGCGGCTGGTATGACCAGGGTTACTGCTCGGCATCGGGCAGTAAGCCGGCGGCCTGCCCGGCGCCGGCCGCCGGTTCCTGTGGTGGCTGAGGCCCGGCCTAGACGAAGCGTGCCTCGTCCCTGTTCGGCCTGCCCCGCTGCCCTTGGCGGCGGGGTGTTTTTTTGTGTGGTGCGCCACCGGCCCGCAGTCCGTTTCGGCGTTATCGCCCGTCAACGTTATGATCGAAAGAAAGGAATCCCTCATGGCGGCTACCCTGATCGATGGCAAGGCCCTGGCGGCGCGTCTGCGCCAGCAATTGACAACAGAGGTTGAAGAACTGCGTCAGCGGGGTGTTGTGCCCGGTCTGGCGGTGGTGCTGGTGGGCGACGATCCGGCCAGCCGGGTCTATGTGTCGATGAAGGAGAAAGCCTGTGCCCAGGTCGGCATCTTTTCGGCCGAACATCGTCTGCCGGCCGAGACCAGTCAGCAACAGTTGCTTGAGCTGATTGGCCAGCTCAATCAGGATCGGCGCATCGACGGCATTCTGGTGCAACTGCCGCTGCCCGGCCATATTGACGAAAACGCCATCATTGCCGCGATTGATCCGGCCAAGGATGTTGATGGTTTTCACCCGGTGAGTGTCGGCCGCCTGGCCATTGGCCAGCCCGGTTTCCGTAGCTGCACCCCCTTTGGCGTGATGAAGATGCTGGAGGATATCGGCTGCGATCTTAACGGCAAGGAAGTGGTAGTGGTGGGGCGCTCCAACATCGTCGGCAAGCCGGTGGCCCTGATGTGCCTGGCGCAGAATGCCACCGTGACCCTGTGCCATTCGCGCACCCGCGATCTGGCCGCCCATGTTGGTCGCGCCGATGTGGTGATTGCCGCCGTCGGTCGGCCGGAGATGATTCAGGGCGACTGGATCAAGCCCGGCGCCGTGGTCATCGATGTGGGCATCAACCGCCTGGCTGACGGCCGACTGGTGGGCGATGTCGCCTTCGAGGCGGCGGCAGCACGGGCCAGCGCCATCACGCCGGTGCCCGGTGGAGTTGGTCCCATGACCATCACCATGCTGCTTTACAATACGGTCGAGAGTGCCCGCCAGCGCCCCTGAACCCCTAGCAGGCTGTTGAAAAAGTCCCATCCGGGGCTTTTTCAACGACGCAAGCCGAAAATGCGATTTCCGTCTTGCTCACAAAATCAATCCATTACGAAGTAATGATTGATTTTGGTCGCCCGTCCATGGGCTCCAGCAGGTTGTTTTTCAACAGCCTGCTGGAACGCGCTGAACGGAGCGCGGCCTGCTGAAGCTGAGACTGACGGGCAGAGGCAGAAATCATCCTTTTTATGCAGCAGCGATTCCCTGGGTTTCGCTGCTGTTTTTTTTTGTGCGCACCGGGTCACTCGCCGGGCCTTTCGGTCGGGCCACGGCAGGGGGAGCGCCGGTTGCGGCCGAAGGAAGAGCTCAGGGCGTCAGCGGCCGAAGAGGGCGCGGCCATCGCGGGGACCGCCCATCAGACTGTACTCGAAATAGGCCATGATGGTGATTTGGTCACCGGGGTAGCTGGCCGGCAGGGTACCGTAGGGCGCCCCCTTGTAGACTGCGGCGATGGCTTCGCGGTTGAGGCGCTCGTAAGGGGCGCCGTCAACCACCTCGACATCCTCCAGGTTGCCGTCGCGATTGATGATGATTTTCAGCAGGGCACGGCCCTGCTGACCTCGTTCAATGCTTTCCTGAGGATAGTTCCAGACGGCATAGATGCTTTTTCTGAAACGGGCGAAAAAGGAATACAGCAGGTCGTGCTCCATGTTGAGCCAGACCGTTTCGCCGCGGGCCACGTCCGGGCGGGCCTTGACCTGGCTGTCGCGGGCGACGTCGGCCGCCGCCTGCAGGCCGGTGTTGAGCAACTGGTCGAGGCTTGGCAGCGCCGCCGGTTCGGTTTGCGCTGCTACCGCGGTTGTCGGCGCGGCCGGCGGCTGTGGCGGTGGTTGCTGGCGGGCCTGCCGGGTTTGCGGTACGACCGGGGCGACGGGCGGCGGCGTGGTCGCGGCCGGCGGTTGTGGCGCGGTGCTGCTCAGTCGTGGACTGCTGGCCGCGGGCTTCGGGCTGCTGTCTTCAGTGGCCTTGCCCTCTGGCGCCTGCTCGCGCACGACTTGCTGGGCCTCCGGTCCCAGCCGCTTGGTCGGCTGTGTCGGCGGTTGCGGCTGGCGGGGCAGCAGGGTCTCCCGTTCCGGTACCAGCGGCCGCACCTGGACGCGGATGGGTGTCTCTGCGGTCGGCACCGGCTGGAGGCCGGGCCAGAGATACAGCGCCAGCAGGTGCAGCAGCAGCGAGAGCAGCACGAACAGGAACAGCAGCAATGGTGGGCGGTGGGGAAAGGCGGTCATCGTCCTGTAGGTGTGGAGGGGAGAACGGACGCAACGGGCTGTTCCGTTGGCGCACGGGAAACGCGCCCTGACGGGGCGATTGCGGGGTGCGGGCGCCAAGGGGGAGCCAAACGGGCGCCAGTATACGCTATCGGCGCTGTTCTGTCCTGTACTTGTATGCTACTGGCGCTGGAAAGACGGTTGACGCCGACGGGCTGGCTCGGGTATAAGAGCAAAATGAATCAAACCCCGTTTTACAAGGAGGAGGTGCTATGCATTTAGTGGATCAGATCAAGGCCAAGGCGCGCGCCAGTCGGCAGACGGTGGTGCTGCCTGAGGGCTATGATGACCGTATGATTGAGGCTGCCGGCCGTATTGTGGCGGATGGGCTGGCCGAGGTGGTGCTGCTGGGCAAGGCCGAGGCGTTGCAGGCCAAGGCCACCGAAATGAAGGTGTCTCTGGCAGGCGTGACGCTGCTCGATCCGGCAACGGCACCGCAGCTTGATGCTTATGTCGCCGAACTGGTCGAACTGCGCAAGAAAAAGGGCTTGAGCGCCGAGCAGGCGCGCGAATTGCTGACCGGGTCGGATAATCTCTATTTCGGAGCCATGATGGTGCGCAAGGGCGATGCCGGCGGCGCCGTGGCCGGCGCCTATAACACCACCGGCGATGTGCTGCGCGCCGCCTTTCAGGTGATCGGCACGGCACCGGGCATGAAGACGGTCTCGTCGGTGTTTCTGATGGTAACAAAAAATCCCGAATTCGGTGAGAACGGCATTCTACTGTTTGCTGACTGTGCCGTGAACCCCAATCCTGATGCCCAGGCTCTGGCCGAAATTGCCGTGGCCACGGCCGGTAGCTGCAAGAGTTTTCTGGGTGTCGATGCGCGGGTGGCCATGCTGTCGTTCTCGACCAAAGGGAGCGCCCAGCACGCCGATGCCGATAAGGTACTCGAAGCCCTGCGTATTGCCCGCGAACTGGCACCGCAGCTGCAAATCGATGGCGAACTGCAGGCTGACGCGGCCCTGCTGCCCAAGGTCGGAGCCAAAAAGGCGCCAGGTTCCGCCGTGGCAGGCAAGGCCAACACCTTGATTTTCCCGGATCTCGATGCCGGCAACATTGCCTACAAGCTGGTCGAGCGAGTCGCTGGTGCCGAGGCGGTTGGCCCCATCATTCAGGGACTGGCCAAGCCAGTCAATGACCTGTCACGCGGCTGCTCGGTCGACGATATCGTCAATGTTGCAGCCATCACTGCGGTGCAGGCCCAGGGCTAGCCATCGAACCTGGTGCTATTTGCGCCAGCATCAAACGAGAAGGTTCCACAAAAAAACCGGCCAACAGGCCGGTTTTTTTGTGGGGTGTGAAGCTGTCACAGCTGGCCAGCCCGAAATTCAGGGTTTGTATTCCGGGCTGGTGAAGGAGTAGGCGAAGTTCATGTGATCGGTGTAGCTACCGTTGAGGATGGCCACCACGTCCTCGACGAACACCAGTTCCTCGTTAGTCGGGATGACAAACACCTTGACGGGTGAATCGGGTTTGGTGATTTCCGTTTCGCCGCTTTTGCTGAAGGTCTTCAGGTTTTTCTCCACATCCAGATGGATGCCCATGAATTCCAGACCTTCCAAGGCTTTCTGACGGATCAGACCAGCATTTTCGCCAACTCCGGCCGTGAACACCACCGCATCGACGCCGCCCAGGGCGGCAGCATAGGCACCAATGTATTTTTTCAGACGGTAGGCCTCCACGTCCAGCGCCAGCTGACAGCGTTCGTCGCCTTTTTGCGCTTCGGCAATCACGTCACGCCGGTCGGTGAAACGGCCGGTGATGCCGAGCAGGCCCGATTTCTTGTTCAGAATCGAATCGATTTCGCGCGGCGTACAGCCTTCCTGATCCATGATGAAGGGCGGAATGGCCGGATCGATGTCGCCGCAACGGGTACCCATCATGGCACCTTCAAGAGGTGTCAGTCCCATGCTGGTGTCCATCGAGCGGCCACCCTTGATGGCCGTATGGGATACGCCGTTGCCGATGTGCAGGGTGATGATGTTGCAGTCGCTCAGCGGCTTGCCCAACTTGATGGCGGCACGCTTGGAAACATACAGGTGGCTGGTACCGTGGAAGCCATAGCGCCGTACGCCATAATCGGTATACCACTGATACGGCAGCGGATAGGTATAGGCGTGAGCCGGCATGGTCTGGTGGAAAGCGGTGTCGAAAATGGCGATGTGCGGCACGTCAGGCAGAACCGACTGGGCCGCCTCGATGCCGGAAATGTTGGGCGGGTTGTGCAATGGCGCCAGGTGTTGCACGCTGCGAATGGCATCGAGCACGGTGGCGTCGATGGGCACGGAACAGGTGAATTTTTCACCGCCGTGCACCACGCGGTGACCGACGGCGGAGATCTCGTTCATCTGCTTGACCACACCCTGCTGCGGGTGGATCAGGGTGCGGATGATCAGGTCGATGGCCACGCGATGATCCGGGCATTCGTGATGTTCCTTGTAGTTATCACGACCGGGCACCTCGTGGACGATGAAGGAATCGCCAATGGTGACCCGCTCGACCACGCCTTTGGCCACGACGCAGCGCCGGTCCCAGTTGAACAACTGATACTTCACCGACGAACTGCCACAGTTCAATGCCAGAATATCCATAGCCGGGTCTCCTTCATGTCAGTAAAGCCAGTGCTGCCGCAAGGGCGCAAAGGCCAATTCTCGAATACTGTTCTATCGTCTTTCGGGTTTGCTGTGGGCTGTTGTTAACTGCTTGTTTTTAAGAAGAAAATTACTGTAAAGGTGCAGTAGAGGATAACGAAACGGCCGCAAACATGCAAGGATGTTTTCTGTATTTTAGTCAGACTGAACAATCACTGTATTATTTTTTCTCGGCTTAACGCGCCGTTCCGAAACGTGCCGGTGGTGGCCAGGGAGTCCTGGGTGAAAAATCGCAGCGTTTTTTTCGTTTTGTGAAGCGGACGAAAGGCGTGAGTCGGGCAGGCCGATGGAGCGGGCTTGCTGGTTCAGCTTTCGGGTGGTGCGGCGGTGGTGGGTGTTCGCCCGAGAGCGCCAATGAAAACGCCCCGCTGGGCGGGAGGCACGGCGGGGCGTTGATCAGGTTGTGTTGGTGCGGCCGTCAGGGGGCCGTGGGCGGCAGCGTTTCAACAGAGAATTCGCTGAACTCGGCCGGCAGCTGGCTGAACACCAGGGTGAAGGGCAGCGACTTGCCCGGTTCGACCGTCACGTTCGACAGGCCGGCGCCGACCCGGTTACTCATCTGTTCGGCAATCTGCTCCTTGCTGGCCTGCTGCAGAGCAGCACGGTCCAGGGGATTACCGCAATAGGCCTGCTGCTGGGCCAGCACTTCTCCCCGGGGGCCAAGAAGCCGGCCACGGACGCCGATTTCTCCCTGTGGCCGGTTGTAGGCGTTGGTCACCGTGCCCTGTACGACGAACAGGGTGCCGAGTTGCTGGTGGTCAAGATAGTAGTTTTCGCTCAGGCGAATCTGGAAAGAACCACTGGGCGCTTCTGGCACCGCCGGTTGGCTCAGCCCCAGCCGCTGGCGGACCTGTTCAATGAGTTGTGGCACGTCGATGCGGGTCTGGTTGACGAACAGATAACCGGCCGCGCCACCGGCTGCCAGCAGAAGCACTACCAACAGCAGCCACAGCAGGGAGCGCGAGGGTTTTTTGGGCTTGGTGACAGCTGCTGGTGTCATGGTAGCCGGTCGCTGGGGCGGCGCTGGGGCCGGCTCGGTCGTAAACGGTTGTACTGCTGGCCGGTTGTCGGGCAGATCAAACAGCGGCGGCAGTTTGCTGTCGAGGGGCTCGAACTCGAAGCGAGCACCTGTGATGCTGGGCGGCGTACTGTCCTCGTCGGCCGGCGGGCTGGCCAGCCGGCTGAAACTGAAGGCCTCTTCCTGTGGCTCCGCTACCCGAACGGCGGCGGGTTCAGGCGGGGTGGCCGGCTGACTGGCGGCGGCCGGCGCGCTGAAATCAAGTTCTTCGGCCTGATCCCAGAAATCCTCCTGTGCCTGCTGTGGTTCTGCGGTCTGGACCTCTGGGGCCGGTGTTGCACTGGCCGGTTGTGGCGGCGGCTGGACGGGCTCGAGCGGCGGCAGGGTGGCAGCCGTTGTGACCGGCTGGCTGACCGCAGCAACCGCGGCAGGAGGATTGCCAGCGGCCAGGGCCGCGCTGCCCGTCGCCGCCGGACTGACGCTGAAGGTTTTGTTGCAGCGGACACAGCGCAGTTGTAGTGCCGGGTTCGCCAGCAGAGCGTCGTCAATGGCGTACTGAGTTTCACAGTGGTCACAGGTGATGATCATGGGTGGGACTCCTTGGCAAGATCCTCCGCTTCCAGACAGTAGATCGCGTCGAGGTTGCGGTATTGTTCGTTGTAATCCATGCCGAAGCCGACGACGAAGCCCTGCTGCAATTCGATGGCGGCATAGTCGGCGGCTATGGCAACCTGGCGTCGCTCGTACTTGTCGATGAGGACACAGGTACGGATGGAGGCCGGCTGGTGCTGGCGTAGATGTCTGGAAAGGTGGTGCAGGGTCAGGCCGGTGTCAAGGATGTCGTCGACCAGCAGTATATGGCAGTCACGCAACTGTTCGTCGAGATCCAGCAGGATGCGGGGGCAGCCGCTGGAGGCCGTTTCGGCGCCATAGCTGCAGACCCGCATGAATTCGAGCCGTACCGGACAGGTCAGGTGGCGGCACAGGTCGGCGGCGAACAACTGGGCGCCTTTGAGCAGCACCACCAGGACGACGGGACGCTCACCGTAATCGCGGTTGATGCGCGCAGCCAGCTGCCCGATCCGCCGGGCGATAACCTCTTTGGAGAACAGCAGCTTCATGGTAAAACATCCCGAGATTGCGGTAAGAATGTATCCTATAACAAGAAGCCGGTTTTGTTGTCAATTTATCTGCAAAGCAAAGGAGAAAGGCCAGGATGAAACCACGCATGATGGCGGCTCTGTTCGGCCTGCTGCTGGCGAGCCCCCTGTGGGCGGCGCCGGTGGCCCGGTTCGACAGCAATCGCATCGATTGGGGCACGGTGTACGAGGGACAGGTGGTGGAGCAGCGCTTTGTGCTGCACAACGACGGTGATGACCCCCTGCAGATCGGCCGTATCCGCAGTGGCTGAGGCTGTGCCGCGGCACTGGTCAGTGCCGCTGAGGTTGCGCCCGGTGAGCAGACTGAAATTCTGATGCGATTCAATTCGGCCCATTATCGTGGGCAGATCATCAAGCGGGCGGTGGTGGAAACCAACGATCCGCGACAAACGGAAGTTCCTTTGATTCTTAAGGCCTATGTGACGCGAGAGGTGCAACTGGAACCCATGCAGCTGCGCTGGCAGGCGCTACCGGCCGGGCAGGTCAGCCAGACACGTCTGCGCCTGACCAATCACGCTGATCAGCCGTTGCAGTTGCTGGCCCTGACGAGCACCTCGCCAGCGGTGCGGTTGCAGGCGCAGGACGGCCGGGATCAGCTGGCTCCTGGCGAGACCCTGGATCTGCTGGTGCAGGTGGAGGCCGGGCCGACCGAAGGCCTGCTGCATGCGCAGTTGGCGGTCGAGGTGGCGGGGGTGCAGCAGCGCTGCCTGCGGGTGCCATTGCATGCCCGGGTGGTGCTGCCGGAACCCGAGCCCGAGGAGGTGCCCGGACCCATGGCTGAAGCGGCGACTTCGGTTCTTGTGCCGCCTGCGACGACGGCGGCGCCGCAGGAAGACCAGGCCGCTGAGGCCAGCAGCCTTTGATTTATAGAAAGCCGTGGCCGTCCTTATCCCCGCCCTTATCTCTTTGGGGTTGATGGGGTGGAGAACCTCCCGCTACGACAGAGTCAATAGAATAGCGCCAGCAGGCGTCGCCGGAATCGCGGCGCGCTTGCTGGCTTTTTTAATCGCAGCGGCGTAGCAACCGGCCCAACAGCAGGCAGCTGCCCGTGGCCAACATCAGTTGCAGCAGAATCAGTCCAATGACACCCGGCCAATGCCAGCGCGCGAAAAACATCCCGCCAAGGGTGCCGGCGATGCTTGATCCCAGATAGTAGAACAGCAGATAGAGGGCCGATGCCTGAGCGCGGGCATTGCCGGCCAGTTGACCGACCCAGGTGGAGGCGGTGGTGTGGGCGCCAAAGAACCCGATGGTCAGAACGATGATGCCGGCCGCCACCAGGGGGAGAGGCCGGGCCAGGGTCGCCAGGGCACCAAGGGCCATCAGCAGCAGGGCAGCGTACAGCAGGGCAGCGCGGCCCCAACGGTCACCGAGACGGCCGATCTGGCGTGAACCAAAGGCGCCGAAGGCGTAAGACACAAAGATCAGGGCCACCTGCGACTGACTCAGGTTGAAGGGGGGTGCCAGCAGTCGGAAGCTGATGTAGTTGTACAGGCAGATAAAGGCTCCCATGCAGCAGAAAGCCAGTACGAACAGGCACAGCAGTGGCAGTTGACGCAGATGGCTCAGCAGTGAGCGACTTAAGGGGCCGATGGCCAGCGCCCGGCGGCAAAAACGTCGCGATGGCGGCAGCAGCCACCAGAATGCCAGGGTCAGCAACAGGCCAATCAGGCCGATGACGGCTACCGCTTCGCGCCAGGGCAGCCAGTCAGCCAACCAAGCGGTGAGAATGCGACCGGTCATGCCGCCGATGGCGTTGCCGGCAATGTAGAGGCCCATGGCGCCGCCCACTACGGCAGGGGCCATTTCCTCGCTCAGGTAGGCCATGGCGATGGCCGGAATGCCGGCCAGCACCAGCCCTTGCAGCAGCCGCAGGGTCAACAATCCGGCCAGAGACGGCAGCCACAGGCAGGCCAGCGCCATCAGCGATGCCAGCAGCATGGCTGTACCGATCAGGCGGCGCCGGCCGAGGGCGTCCGACAGGCTGCCGGCGACGGGCAATGCTGCTGCCAGGGCCAGGGTGGTGAGCGACAGACTCAGACTGGCACGCGCGGGGGAAATGGCAAATTCTGCTACCAGGTTGGGCAGCAGCGGCTGCAGGCAGTAGAGGCTGGAAAAGGTGACGAAGCCGGCAAAAAACAAGGCCAGATTGGCGCGCCAGTAGTCCGGGCTGGAACGGTGGATGTGGGGTGACGGGCTGGTAGCCGGTGTCATGACAGATTCCCGGAATTGGCAGCAGACAACAGAACAGGCCGATCCGGCGGGGATCGGCCTGTGACAGGGTAGGGCGTTATGGCGCTGCTGACCAGCAAAAAGCTGGCACACTTCCGGTTCAGGCGCTGGCGCTGGCTGCCTGCTGTGGTGGCGTGGCGGGCTGCACCACCGGCAGCGGCGTCTGGATGCTGTAACCACTGTTTTCCAGAATCACCTGCAGGGCGCGGTTGGTGCGCGCCGCGAACAGAATCGGTGCCGCCAGGTTCAGGGTGATGCGGCGGTCGGGATGTACGGTCACCACCACCAGGTTGAAGCAGGGTTCGTCGGCTTCAATCCCGAGAATGGCCCGTTCATGAGCCTCGGGCACCACCTTGTAGTCCAGAAAAAAGTTGGTCGGATCGGTCAGGACTAGGGCCACCTGGGCATCCTCGACGCTTTGAATCCAGAACAGAGGACCTTCCTTGCTGTTGGGCATGACGACGAATTCGCGCAGTTCCTCAAAGCCGATCAGTCCCTGCGGAAAGGTCAGCACCTGTTGCGGGTCGTACGCGATTTCACCAAAGCGGCTGTCGATGGTTTTCATTTCTCCTCCGGTTCAGGTGGCGATACAGGCGTGCCCAGCAGATCGAGATCGGCGAGGGCCCAGCTGGTGGCGGCGCGGTTCTCCTGCTGGATGTGGTCGTAGAGTTCCTGACGGTAAATTTTTTTGTGGCGCGGGGCGTCAATGCCCAGACGCACGGTATTGCCCTTGATCTCGACGATCTGCAGGCGGATATCCTCGCCGATCAGAATGCCTTCGCCGAGCTTGCGTGTCAGTACCAGCATGAGGGCTCCCGTCGCTGATGTTTAGAGCAGGAAGTTGAAAAAGTCCCCTCCGGGGTTTTTCAACGACGCAAGCCGAAAATGCGATTTCCGTCTTGCTCACAAAATCAATCCATTACGGAGCAATGATTGATTTTGGTCGCCCATCCATGGGCTCCGGCAGGCTGTGTTTCAACAGCCAGCTAGAGATAGTCCATGATGGAGAGTTTGGATACCTGGCCGGTCACCTTTAAAGCGCCTTCGAAAGCGGTTTCGGTCTGGAGGATTTCGGTCAGCACATCGATCATGTCAACGTCCTCATAGCGGGACAGAATCTGTTCCAGATCGATCTGCACGCCTTCGAGATGACTTTTGGCGGTTTCCAGCCGGGCGGCGTTGTTGCCCATGCGGCCGCGGGCGCTACGGCTTTGATCGGCGGCCGCTTCGAGTTCGGGCAGCAGGTCGGCCAGCGCAGGAACCAGTCGCAGTTGCAGCGGATTGTCGTCGGCATCAAGCAGGGAAACCGTGGCCGGGCTGGTCAGGGGATCGCCATCGTCATCGTAAGGAATAACCGGCTTTCCGGCGTTGTCAAATGCCGGAATGCTGCCGTCGCCATGCAAATACATGGGCTGGTCAAGAGCGGCAGCGTCAAGGGGGTCGCCATTGAAATCGCTGGTTGTGCCGGGAGGAAACTTGGCGTTGTACGCCGCAATGCTCAGCGGTTGCCCGTCCAGCCCCAATACTGGCTGCAGGTTGATGGGCTGGCCGGCGGAGGTCGTGAGCGTGACGGTGGCGCCTGTTGTCTGGTCAATGATCGGATCACCAAGGGCGTCCAGCGCGATGGGGGTTTTGGCCGGGAGAGGGTTTCCCAGGGCATCGAGGTGGGTTGTCCCGTCAGCGCTGCCAAGATTCCCGTTCGGCAGCGCTGTGCTGCCACTGTAGACCTGGCCCGCCTCGCCGCGCAGGGCGCGTTCCAGATCGGTCAGCAGGGCGAACAGATCCTGGCCGGTCTGTTCCATTACGCCGTCGTTGTTGGTGTCGCGCAGACCCTGGAACACCTCGCTGCCTGCCAGGTTGGTCTGGATGTATTCGCCTGGCGAGGCTTCCAGCCGCTTGATATGGTTGTCACCGGCGTAATTCACCAGGTCACCGTCCGCGACAAAAGGAGCGGTGTCTTCTTCAAAGCCGGCGAAGATGTACTGACCGCCGACCTGGGCGTTGGCGACGCTGAACATCTCGGTTTTGATATAGCTGATCTGGTCGGCCAGGGTCTGCTTGTCCTGGTCGCTGAGAGAACCGTTGATGCCGTTGATGGCCACTTCCTTGGCGCTGACCAGCAGGTTTTCCACCTGATCAAGGTAGCTGTCCTGATTGTCGAGGCGGTCGACGGCGGTGGACAGGGAGCTGATGAAGCGATCATTGGCGCGAATCTGGCTGCGGGCCGACAGCACCGGCCGGATGGCGGCGGGATCGTCCGACGGCCGCAGCAGCTTTTTGCCGGTGGCGGCCTGGTTGCGCAGATCTTCCAGGCTGCTGGTGAGCCGGCCAAGCTCGGCATTCAGACTGCGGTAGGTGGTGGAGAGGGTCGATTTCATGGTGAAAGCCTCCCGGCGCTAGAGTGCGGCTGCGGGCTGGGGGAAATGTTTTATTGTTTGATGGTCAGCACCGTTGCCATCATCTCATCGACGGTGGAAAGGAGCTTGGCCGAGGCTTCGAAGCCGCGCTGGTACTTGATCAGGGCAATCATCTCCTCTTCCAGCGAAACCCCCACCTTGGCGTCGCGCAGGTTCTGCAACTGGGTCAGGGCGTCCTGCGAACCGGTCTGGGCCAGGCGGTTCTGACTGGCTTCAACACCGACGCGGGCGGCCATTTTGCCGTAGAAGCTGACGAAGGTGTCCTCGCCGTTGACGGCTTTTTCATCCTTCAGTGCGGCGATGGCCAGAGCATTGGTATTGTCGCCGGGGGCGCTGCTGCTGCCGGCCGCCACCTGACTGGGGTTCTGCAGTGCCATGGCCATCAGGTTGGCCATGCTGGGCATGGAGAATTCGGGCACGGACGCGCCGCCGGTCGTTCCCAGGGCGGACAGATCAACCTGCACGCTCAAGGGGCTGTTGTTGGCCAGATCGTATGCTGGCGTCAGCACCAGGGCATAGCCGCCATCACCCTGCTGGCTGGTGGTCGCCGTCAGGTCTGCGCCAGTTGCTGAATTGATCGCACTTGCCAGCTCGTCCAGGCTGTAGGGGCCGCTGGCGGGATCAAGCGTGAAGCTGTGGTCTTCCCCCCCGACCTGCAGTGCGATGGTGCCGCCAGTAAAATAATCGCTGGTGGCTGAGGCGTAACCCTGGCTGGTGTGGTTGCCGGGGTTCTGGAAAAAGGGGATACCCGTCGAGCCGTCGAGTCCCGTACCCTGTTCGTGCCGGCTGTTGACCTGCTGCACCAGCTGGTAGGCCGTCTTGTTGAGGTCTTGCTGCAGCTCCGGCACGAATTGGTCGCGGATTTCCAGCAGGCCGGCGAATTTGCCGCCAAGGTTGCGGCCGCTGACATCAAAACGGGAATTGCCGATAGCCAGTTCCAGCTTAAGATCATCACCCTGCACCACCGCTTCGAGTTGCAGGGCGGTGCCGCTTTGTACCAGGGGCAAGCCCCCGGGCAGCTGGACGTTGATGGCACCGGCAGCGTCGGGGAACGACTGCACTCCCAGACTGTAGGTCAACTCCTGCAGCAGCAGATCGCGCTGGTCACGGAAGCTGTTGGCGGTCTGGCCGGTGCTTTCCAGATTCTGAATGCGCTGGTTGAGGTCGGCGATCTGGGTCAGCTTCAGGTTCACCGCGTCCAGTTCTGAACGCACCGTGTCGTTGATGTTGTTCTGGACGTTCTCCAGATCGCGGGCGATGGTGTTGAATTCGGCAGCGAGCAGCTCGCCGCGCTGAATCACGATATCGCGTTCGACCTGGCCGCTGGGATTGGTCGAAAGCTCCTGCCAGGCGTCGAAGAAACGGTCGATTTCCGTTGCCAGGTTCTCATCGCCAACGCTGAAGATGCGTTCCAGCTCGGCCAGAGGGGTCGATTTGGCGTCTTCGCTGCCGAGTTGCTGGTTCTTGTCAAGCAGTTGCTCGCTGACGAAGACATCGTAATCGCGCACCACGCCACTGACCTTGACGCCCTGACCGATAAAGAAGTCTCCGAAATTCAGCGATGGAAAATCACTGAATACCGGCTTCTGGCGCGAGTAGCCTTCGGTGTTGACGTTGGAGATGTTATTGCCGGTAATCTCAATGGATTTCTGGTTGGTAAACAGACTGGTCTTACCGGCATTAAGGGCAGCGGCGAGTCCCATCAGATCCTCCCGGACAGTAACCGGCCACCAACACCGGCCTGGATCTTCATTCCCTGAGGGTTGTAGCTGTCGAGTCGGCTTTTGCGACCGAAGAACTCCATCGACTGGCGAATCCAGTTGAGGGCCGACCACAGCAGGTAGGCGTTACGGCGATTATCAAAGCGGATGCGCTCCACCAGTTCGCGTTCCTCGGTGGCAAGCGTGTCGACGTCGTCGAGATGCAGCCCGGCCAGCAGTTGCTCCTTGCGCTGGACGGTTTCCTGCAGGGCGTCGAGTTGCAGTTCGCGGGCCTGCTGCCGCTCCAGAAGAATCAGTTCATGCAACTGGTGCAGTTGCTGGCGGACGGCGGCGTTCATGACAGGGTTCCCTGGCCGAGAAACTTGAGCAGGCTGCCGGCTACCTGTTTAAGGTCGGGTTGATAGGAGCCTTCAGCTACCTGCTGTTTGAGTTCTTCCAGGCGGGCCGCCCGTTGCAGATCGGTTGCAGACGAGGTGGCCTCGGTTGCCGTAAGTTCTTCGAACCGGGGTGCGTGCAGGCCCTCGAAACTGTAGCTGGTGGGAGGCGCCAGGCTGCTGCCGGCCGTCGGGGCCTGCTGCTGCAGTACACTGGAGAAACTCACCTTGTCACCCGCGCTGGTGCGACCCTCGCCGGCCTGTTCAGCCGTTTTGGTCGAGGGTTTCACTTGACTTGTGGGCAGGAGGTTTTTGTCGCCGTGAATTTTCATGACATCACCTGTTGGACAAAGATGGAAAACGCCGGCGCCTGATACGGCTCACAGAGCCCAAAGAGGTCAGTGCGCGGGGGCATTTCATGTTGACTTGCTTCTTTTATCGTCCTGGCGGACGGATAACTTTAGCCAGCGAGACAAAAAATGACCGGTCGGGCGGGCCGACCGGTTCCTAAGGAGCGCTGGAAGCGTTGTGAGACTCTGGAGCGGTCTGCTGGTGCCGCAGAACCGCAACGGCCCTGTCGCTGTTGGTTGGAGTTAACCGCCCTGGGCCAGCTGGCGGTAGAGATTGGTGCCGATTCCCAGGCTCTGGTGGTGAGCCAGCTGACTGGCGACCTCACCGTCCAGCAGTTCCTGGTAGATTTCGCCAGCGGTGCCGGTATCGATCAGTCCTTCAATGGCGTTGGCCCCACGCATGGTTTTGAACAGTTGCTGCACCAGCACGGCCTCGAACTCGGCACAACTGTGTTGCAGTCCCGCGGTGGTGTGATCTTTGGTCTGTGCCGCGGTTGCTGCCGCCTGCAGGGACTTGCCACCGGGGGGCAGCGCCAGACGGGGGTCGATGGCGAGGTTCATAGCTTAGACTCCAGAGGGAGGGATAGCTCTTATATCGGTTGTTGCGGCCTGGCGCTTTAGCCATCATGGCTGACCGTTGAAAAAGAGAAGACCTGCCCCTTGCAAACCTGGGTTATGCGGGAGTGACGGCACCCGGCACAGAGCCATAGCCACATGCAAGCTGCGAGGCCCTTGCCGCAACGCGGCCGGTGAAGGGCTCTTGCGTCGCCATCACAGGATGACCAGTTCGGCGTGCAGGGCACCGGCGGCCTTGATGGCCTGGAAGATGGCGATCAGGTCGCGCGGTGTGGCGCCGATGGCGTTGAGGGCACGGGCGACGTCACCGATGCTGACCCCCATCGGTAAAACCACCAGATTGCCGCTTTCTTCACTGACCTGAACCTGGGTCTGCGGCACGGTAACGGTTTCGCCTTCCGCCAGGAGATTGGGCTGCGACACCTGGGCCGATTCACTGATGATCAGATTGAGGTTGCCGTGCGAGACCGCCACGGTGGCCAGGCGAACGTTTTCGCCCATCACCACGGTGCCGCTGCGCTCGCTGACCACAATGCGGGCCTTGCTGTCGGGCTGGACCTCCAGATGCTCAATGCGGGCGATGAATTCAATCAGAGGCTGTTGCTGCTCCGGCGGGGCCTGCACCCGCAAGCTGCCACTGTCGAGAGGGGTCGCCAGGGGCGCGCCGAAATAATCGTTGATGGCCTCGCTCAGGCGGGTGACGGTGGTGAAATCGGCTTCGCGCAGGCGATAGGTCAGCATGCGGTCAACGGGCAGCTGGAAGGGCACCTCGCGCTCGACCAGGCCGCCGCCGGGAATGCGACCGACCGTGGGATGATTTTTCTGCACCTTGGCAGCCTTGCCGCCGAAGGACAGGGCACCGACGGCCAGGGCTCCCTGGGCCACGGCGTAGACCTGGCCGTCAGGTCCCTTGAGGGGGGTCATCAGCAGGGTGCCGCCCACCAGGCTGTCAGCGTCACCCAGGGAGGAAACCAGCACGTCGATGACGCTGCCGGCCTTGGCGAAGGGCGGCAGTTCGGCGGTGACCATGACCGCGGCAACGTTGTCGACCTTGACATCGTTGCGGTTGATCTGCATGCCGAGGCGCTCCATCATGTTGACCAGCGACTGGACCGTGAATTCGGTCTTGTCGCTGTCGCCGGTGCCATTGAGACCCACCACCAGACCGTAACCCACCAGTTGGTTGCTGCGCACGCCTTCGATGTCGGCCAGATCCTTGATGCGGCTGGTCGCGCCGGCGCAGACCGGCCACAGCAGCAGCCCCAGCAGGCCGAGTTTCAGGCAGACCAGCAGTTCAGTGAAAACGCGGGCGCGGGCCATGCTTCCTCCTTAAAATGGTGCGACCCGGTCGAGCAGGCGCACCAGCCAGCCGGGTTTCTGCTTCTCATCGATGACACCATTGCCGGCGTAGACGATGTTGGCGTCGAGAATGTACTGCGAATCAATCTCATTGGCCGGACTGATATCCTGCTGGCGCACGATACCGGTCAGGTGGATCAGCTGCTGTTCGTGATTGACCGTAACGGTTTTGCTGCCGGCGATGCGCATGTTGCCGTTGGGCAACACCTCGACCACCTGGGTGGTGATGGTGGCAACCAGATCCTCCTTGCGGGTGGTGGTGCCGCTGCCTTTGAAGTCGTTGCTGTAGCCGGCGCTGACCAAGCTGGCCGGGTCGATGCCGCCACCGAGTTTGGCGATGTTGGTTTCCAGTCCGAACAGGCTGGTGATGTCGGCGCTGGCGTTACTGCTGCGGCCGGTCGAGGTGGTGGCCTCCTTGCTGGCCTGAGCCTGTTCGCGGATGGTGACCGTCAGGATGTCGCCAATACGGCAGGCGCGGTTGTCGACAAACAGGCTGCCTTGACCGGTGGTCCAGAGAGAACCCGGTGTCTGCGGCGCCGGTGCGACGATGACGGGCGGGGGCTCGCTGATGGCCGCCTTGGTTTCCGGTACCGAGCGGGTAGCGGGAGCACAGCCGCCGGCCAGGGCGGCCAGGGCCAGAAATGGCAGGCCGCTCCAGAGACAACACGCAGGCCGGGAAAAATGCAGGGTCGGAAGCAAAAAGCGCATGTCAGAACTCCACCTCGACCCAGTCCGGGCCGATCACGCGGGCCAGAATCTCTTTTTCCGAGGCGCTGTTGCGCACCCGGATGGTTTCGCCCAGATGGCCATCCTCGCTGGCGATGCCGGTGGCGGTCAACTGCATGGCACCGCGGCGGGCGAGGATGCGGACGAAGCCGCCTTTGGTGACGATGGCCGGCCGCTCAATGACCCGCTCGATAACCGGCTGACCGGCATTGAGGTTGCGGGTCAGTTTCATGCCGATCAGGGCGCGCGGATCGAAGAACACGTCGTCAAAGCTGGCCAGGGTCTGGTTTTCCAGCGTCAGACTGTCTTGTGACAGCAGACTGCCGCGGGCCAGCCGACGGCTGGCCACCACCACGGGGGCCTGGACCTCCACCTTGCCACGCAGCGCCAGGGTGCGGACGGTGCGGCCATCGACCCGGAACACCAGCGTGAGACTGCGGCTTTTCAGCAGGTTGTCGGCCGAAGGCTGCACCTCTACCTCCAGCCGGCCACTGGGCAGTATCTGTGTTTCCGGTTCCTGCAGCGGGACGAAGCGGATGCTGGCTTGCGGCAGGCGTTCGCGGTAGGTCTGCAGGAAGGCATCGATGTAACCGCCGAGCTGTTGCGGGTCGAGACGGTTGCCGCGCCGTTGCACCACCACCTGCTCGGCGCCGCTGAACAGCACCTGATCGTCGCGCAGACCGGCGCGTAGCAAGGCCCGGCCGATAAAGGCGCGGTCGAGGCTGCGGCTGTCGCCGGCATTGGGCGCACGTCCCAGACGCAACTCCTCCAGCTCGGGTTGGGGTGGCTGCATGCGGGCGACATCGGCCAGGCGGATATCATCGCTGTCAACCTGGGCCTGGGGGCGCAACTCCAGCTGCAGCGGCGCGGCGCCAACGGCGGCTGGCACCAGCCCTATAACCAGCAACAGGCAGCGCAGCAGGCCGCCAAGCGCTGCGCGGGTATAAACGACGGGTTTCACCAGAATATCCGTCAGATCAGGTTGTTGGTCATTTGCAGCATTTCGTCGGCGGTTTTAATGGCCTTGGAATTGACCTCGTAGGCACGCTGGCCGGCAATCATGTTGACCATCTCTTCCATGACGCTGACGTTGGAGCCTTCCAGGTAGCCCTGGGCCAGGGTGCCCAGGCCGTTTTCGCCCGGTACGCCGACAATGGCCGTGCCGGACGAGGGCGTTTCGGCAAACAGATTGCGGCCCAGACTGCGCAGGCCCGATTCATTGCTGAAGGTGGCCAGTTCCAGCAGGCCGACCTGGACGGCCTCGTAATCACCATCAAGGTAGACATCGACGGTGCCGTCCTGGCCGATGGAGATGCTGGTGGCGTTCTCCGGGATCACAATCTGCGGGTCGAGCAGATAGCCTTCGGAGGTGGTCAACCGACCGTCGCCATCCTTTTTCAGGGCGCCGCTACGGGTGTAGGCGGTGGCGCCGTCGGGCATCTCCACCTGAAAGAAACCACGGCCCTCGATGGCCACGTCAAGTTCATTTTCGGTCTGCATCAGATCGCCGACGCTGAAGACCTTTTGCACGGCGGCGGTGCGGGCGCCGAGGCCGACCTGGATGCCGGTGGGCATGATGGTGTCGGCCGAGGTGGCGCTGCCGGGACTTTTGCTGACCTGATAGAGCAGATCCTGAAAGTCGGCCCGGCTTTTCTTGAAGCCGGCCGTGTTGACGTTGGCCAGGTTGTTGGCGATGACGTCAATGTTCATTTGCTGGGTTTCCATGCCGGTGGCGGCAGACCAGAGGGCGCGAATCATGGGGTGTCTCCTTAAAAAAGGGAATCCGAAGCGCGAGGGCCCGGAAAAAAGCAGCAAATCAGAACGCGGCGATTTCGTGAACCTTGATGCTCAGTTCGTGATAGTTCTTCATGGCCTTTTGGTAGGCTTCAAAATTACGCATGTTGCTGATCAGTTGGGCCATTTCTTCCATGCTGTTGACATTGGACTGTTCCAGATAGCCCTGCTGCACCTGGCTGCCGGCAGCCGGGCCGACGGCGGCCTCATCGCCTGAAAAGGCGAAACGGCTTTCGCCGACCTTGGACAACTGAGCGGAGTCGGGGTTAAACAGGCCAATCTGGCCAATCTGGCCTTCCGCCGCCAGCACGCGGCCATCCTCGTCGATGCGGAAGGCGCCATCAGGCAGCACAATTGGGTTGTTGTCCACCGACAGAACCTCGTCACCGGCGCGGTTGATGAGCCGGCCGTCCAGAGCACGGGCAAAGGTGCCCTGCCGGCTGTAGTAGAGGCTGCCATCTGCGCTGCGCAGGCGGAAAAAGCCGTCGCCATTGATGGCGACATCGAAATCGTTGTTGGTTTTGGCCAGGGTGCCATGGCGAAAATCGGTACGGCTTTCAGCCACGGCGTTGAGGTTGACACCTGCCGTGCGGCGGGTTTGGCTGGCGTCGTCGAGCATTGCCGCGAAGCTGAGACGGTCACGCTTGAAGCCGGCGGTGTGCAGATTGCTGAGGTTGTTGGAGATATTCTCCAGCAATTGGGTGCGGGCGACAGCGCCGCTGAGGGCAGCATAGATTCCAGAACTCATGACAGCACAGTCTCCTGGGGCAACAGAGGTCAACCGGGCCGTTGGTGGCCGTACCAAGCTTGTCGGCGGTAACGGCCCGATTCTTTAGTCTGTGGTGTCAGTCGCGCTGGCGCAGGCGGGCCAGGGTCAGCAGCTGGGAGGCCTCGGCCGGAGCGATCTGCAGCACCTCGGCGATGGCTTCGGCATCAAGACCCTGGGCGGCGAGGGCGATGACATGGCGGTATTTGTCCGGCGGATTGCCGGCCGGTTGGGGTTGCTGCAGGCGGCTTTTCAGATCGGCCTGCTGCAGGTGGCGTTCGAAATCCGCGCGGGGTGGTGGGGTGCTGTCCTGCAGATCCTCCAGACGGGTAATGCGTTGCAGGGCATTGGTGAGCTGCTTGTCCAGCTCTTTAAGCCGCTGGCGCTGGCGGTTCAGCTGGCGCCGCTGCCGTTGCAGGATCAGCGCCAGCAGCAGGGCGCAGAGCGCCAGCAACAACAGGCTGAACTGACCGTTGTGAAGCAGGCTGGCCAGGCTGTCGGCAGTCATCGTGGCCCCGATCTGGTCAGTTTGCTCTTGAGCTTGATCAGGGCCTGGCTGTGCAGCTGCGAGATGCGCCCTTCGGTCAGTTGCAGCACCTCGGCGATTTCCTTTTGGCTGAGTTCCTCGTAGTAATACAGCGAGATCACCAGGCGTTCCTTTTCGGTCAGGGTCTTGAGCAGGCTGGCCAGTTCATCGGCCAGCTGGCTTTCCTCCAGCCGTTGCTCGACACTGGGACTGTCATCGGTCAGCAGATCGAGAAAGGCGCGGCCTTCGTCCTGCTCGTCGAGGGTTTCATGCAGGCTGACACAGCCCAGGTGGCAGACCTGTGTCAGCAGGTCATGGTATTCGGCCAGACTCATGTCCAGCTCGGCCGCCACCTCGGCGTCCTCCGGTGGTCGTGCCAGGCGTTGTTCCAGGCTGCAGATGGCGCGGCCGATGCGGCTGTGTTTTTCGCGCAGGGAGCGCGAAAACCAGTCCATTTTGCGAATTTCATCGAAGATGGCGCCCCGAATGCGCCGTTCGGCGAAGGTCTTGAACAGGATGCCGCGCGTCGGGTCGAAGCGCGAGGCGGCATCAAGCAGGCCAACCATGGCGGCACTGACCATGTCATCACGTGAGACAAAGCCGGGCACCTGAGCGCGCAGGCGCTCGACCACCAGTTGCACCAGCGGCATGTTGGTCTGAATCAGAGCGTCTCTCTCATCCACCGCGGGTGGGTAGCCGTAAGGCCGATTCATGAGCCACTGCCACCCAGGGACAACAGCCGCTTCCAGAAAAACTGCAGGGAACCCTTGGGCTCGCTCTGGTGGGCGGCGCTGACCAGTTTGGCGGCCAGCTTCTCGAAGGCCAGACTCACCCGGCTGCCGGGGTAGAGTTCGACCATCACCTTTTGCTGGCGCACCGATTCGTACATCTTGCGATCAAAGGGGATGCCGCCCATGAAATCGATCGAAATATCCAGGTAGCGGTTCGACACCATCGTCAGCTTGCGGTAGACATCGAGGGCTTCATCCATATGGCGCACCGAGTTGACGATCAGGTTGAAACGTTTTTCGTGATACTGCGACGACAGCAGTTTCATCAGGGCGTAGGCATCGGTAATGGCGGTGGGCTCCGGCGTGGTTACCACCAGAATGTCCTGCGCCGCCTGGTTGAAATAGGTCACATTCTCGGAAATGCCGGCCTCGGTGTCGATCAGTACCACGTCATAATCACCCGGCAGCATCTCCAGGTCGTCGAGCAGGTGAATTTTCTGGGCCGCATCCAGCCGGGTGAATTTCTGTACCCCGCTGCCCGCCGGCAGGATCTTGATGCCCGCCGGCCCATCGACCAGGATTTCCGTCAGACTGTTCTGGCCAGAGAAGAAATGGTTCAGATTGTACTGGGGTGCCAGACCGAAGACGACGTCGATGTTGGCCAGGCCCAGATCGGCATCAATGATCAGTACCTTTTTGCCCATGCGGCCCAGGGCAACGGCAACGTTAGAGACCACGGCGGTCTTGCCGACGCCCCCTTTGCCGCTGGTGACGGACAGAACCCGGGCGGCCTTGTTGCTGCCGGCGCTCATGCGCGGCGTTTCGGTCAGCCGATCACTCAGTGAGCGCAGGGTGCCGGCCTGATCGGCAGGCGCGATGTGTCGTTCATTCATCGGCATGTTCCTCATGACGGCCCAGAATCAGCTCACTGACGGCGGTGGCGCTGGCCAGAGACAGATCCTCCGGCACGCGCTGACCATTGCCCAGATAGGACAGCGGGCAGTTGGTGCGCAGCTGCAGGTTGAGCAGTACGCCCAAGCTGTCGCATTCATCAAGCTTGGTCAGCAGCAGGCTGCGTGGCGCCAGGCCGCTGAAGCGGTTGAAGGTTTCGTACAGATCGCGTTCCCGCGTGGTGGCTGACAGCACCAGATGGGCCTGCAGTTGCGAATCTACCGCGAGGAATTCCTGCAATTCCTGCAGACTGACGTCGTCCTTGGGGCTGCGGCCGGCGGTGTCGATCAGGATCAGCTCCTTGTTGGCGTGGCGCTGCAGTACCGTGGCCAGCTGCTCGGGACGCATGACCACCTCGACTGGCACGTTCATGATTTCACCGTAGACCTTGAGTTGCTCGACCGCAGCGATCCGGTAGGTGTCGATGGTTACCAGGGCAACCCGCTTGCCGCCGGCCAGCAGGTAGGCGGCCGCCAGTTTGGCGATGGTGGTGGTTTTGCCGACGCCGGTTGGGCCGATCAGCGCCAGACGCCTGGGTTCGGTGCCCGGCGCGAACAGTGGGCCACAGGTCTGGATCAGTTCGCACAGGCAATTGTGCAGCAGCTTATCCAGCTGGCGACCTGTGGGGCGCTGCCGGGCTGACAGCTGACTGACGGCGTAGTGGGCGATGGTGGCGGCGGTTTGTTCTTCCACACCACAATCCGCCAATCGTTCCTGAATCTGCTCAATGAGGTGCTCACTGCTGTTTTTGCGCCGGCTGCCGGCGGTGGTGGCGCGGCTGCCGGGTGCTGCTGGCTGCGGTGGCAGAAACTGGGGCCGCGGTGGCCGCGCCAGTTGCTCCAGTTGTTGTGGCAGATCGCTGACCAGTTGGCCGACCATCTGCTTGAGTTGGTCCAGTTCGCCCCGTAACGCGGCCAGTGGTTCGACGGTGCCGGCAACGGCGGGGAGGCTGTCTGTCGGCCGGGTCGGGTCGGGTGGGGTTTCGATGGGTAAACGGCCGTCGATAACCGGCGCCCGCCGCCAGATCTGGCTGTAATCCAGATCATTGTCATCGACGGTGGCCAGAGTACGGCGCGGTTTCTGTGCAGTGGCGGAAAGCGGTGCCGGCGCTGGTGTGCTGTTGGTTGACGCGACCGGTTTGCGTGCGGCACTGGCGGCGGCTTCGTCTATGGCAGCGGTTACTTCAAGGACCGGTTTGCCGAACAGGCCCAGACCGCCTTTGCGTACTGTGCGCGAAGACAGAATCAGCGCGTCGGGGCCGAGGGCCTCCTTGATCATGCGCAGGGCCGAGTTCATGTCTTCGGATTCAAATACCCTAACTTGCATCGACTTTTACCGTTCCGACGGAGCGCACCTTGAGCTGGGGCGCGATTTCGTTGTGCGACAGCACCACCAGGCTGGGCAGGTAGCGCTCGGTCAGTTTTTTGACATGCGGACGGATCGTTGGCGGACAGAGTAACACCGGTGTCAGGCCGCCGGCAAACTGTTGCAGCTGTCCTGCCAGGGCGTCCAGCAGGGCCTGGGCCTGGCGCGGGTCGAGGGCCAGATAGCTGCCGCCATGTTCGGTCGGCTGCAGTGCCTGGCGAATGTTTTCCTCTAGCCGGCGGTCGAGGGTAAGGACCGACAGCAGATTGTCCAGGGCGTACTGTGAACTGATCTGGCGTGCCAAGGCACTGCGCACATGCTCGGTGAGCAGGTCGGGATCGCGCACGGCGGCATAGTCGGCCATGGTTTCTAAGATGGTGCGCAGGTCGCGGATGGAGACGCCTTCACGCAGCAGATTCTGCAGAATCCGCATGATTAGCCCCAGACTCAGGGGGTCGGGTACCAGATCCTCGACCAGTTTGGGGTAGTTTTTCTTCAGGTTGTCTAGCAAGTTTTGTGCCTCTTGCCGGCCAAGCAGCTCGTGGGCATGGCGCTTGATCAGTTCACTGATATGGGTCGCCATAACCGTGGTGCAATCAACCACGGTATAGCCGGCGATCTGGGCCCGTTCCTTTTTGTCTTCGGAAATCCACACTGCCGGCAGGCCGAAGGCCGGTTCCTTGGTGGTGATGCCCTTGATGGTCTCGGTCGCCATGCCTGGGTTCATGGCCATATAGTGGCCGGGCAGCATCTCGGCGCCGCCGATGCGTACACCCTTAAGCAGAAAGCTGTATTCGTTGGGTTTAAGCTGCAGGTTGTCCTTGATGTGAACCGGCGGTACGATAAAGCCGGCATCAAGCGCGAACTGCTTGCGGATGGAGCGGATGCGGCTGAGCAGCTCGCCGTCCTGGCCGGCATCGACCAGCGGAATCAGGCCGTAGCCAACCTCAAGCTCCAGCAGGTCGACATGCAGCATTTCGTCATAATTGTCCTCCTCGCTGGGGCCTGGAGCGGCACCCCTGCGTTCTGCTTCGGTGGCGGCCTTTTCCAGTTCTGCCGGGATTTTTTCGGTCTGCTGCAGGCGATAGGCAATCAGCGCCAGGGTCGCTGAGAGCACCATGAACGGACCGAAGGGCAGACCGGGAATCAGGGCGAAGGCCAGTAGAATGGCGGAAACGACCCAGAGGGCCTGGGGATGGACACTGAACTGGCTTTTGAGTTCGCTGCCGAAGTCGCCGGTGCCGGCGGTACGGGTGACCAGAATGCCGGCGGCGGTGGAGATGATCAGGGCCGGAATCTGACCGACCAGGCCGTCACCGACGGTGAGGATGGTGTAGTTCTGCGCTGCTTCCATGGCAGGCATGCCCTTCTGAGCCACACCAATGACAAAGCCGGCGCCGATATTGATCAGGGTAATGATGATGCCGGCGATGGCATCGCCGCGCACGAACTTGCTGGCACCGTCCATGGCACCATAGAAGTCCGCTTCCTGGGTGATGGCGGCGCGACGTTCCTTGGCCTGCTGTTCGTTGATCAGGCCGGCGTTGAGGTCGGCGTCGATGGCCATCTGCTTGCCGGGCATGGCGTCGAGGGTGAAGCGGGCGGCCACCTCGGCGACGCGGCCGGCGCCCTTGGTGATGACCATAAAGTTGATGATCACCAGAATGACGAAAATAACAATGCCGACCACATAGTTGCCACCAACGACAAACTGGCCGAAGGACATGATGACGGCACCGGCGGCGCTGGGGCCCTGTTCGCCGTTGAGCAGGATCAGGCGGGTACTGGCGACATTGAGGGACAGGCGGAACAGGGTGGTGGCCAGCAGCACTGCGGGAAAGACGGCGAATTCCACCGACCGCGCCGTATAGAGGCTGATGATCAGGATCAGCAGGGCGATGGTGATGTTGAGGGCCAGACAGATATCCAGCAGCACCGGCGGCAGCGGGATGATCATCAGCATCAGGATCATCACCAGGCCCAGTGCCGCGACGATGTCGCTGCGCACCAACAGGCGGAACCACTTGTTTTCGGTTATAAATTCCAGCATAGGTATTTAACGTGGCCCAGCGGGGCGGCGTTTGAGACTGTAGACATAGGCGAGGATTTCGGCCACCGCCTGGAACATCTGTTCCGGCACCACATGGCCGACCTCTACCTGATAGAGAGCCCGTGCCACGGCGACATTTTCCACCAGCGGTACCCGATGCTCGCGGGCGATTTCACGAATACGCAGGGCCAGTTCATCGGCGCCCTTGGCCACCACCATGGGCGCATCCATCTTTTTTTCTTCATAGCGCAGGGCGATCGACAGGTGGGTCGGGTTGGTGATGACCACGTCGGCCTTGGGAACCTCAGCCATCATGCGGCGGCGCGCCATCTGCTGCTGCAAGGAACGTACCTTGGCCTTGATGTGGGGATCGCCTTCGCTTTCCTTGAACTCTTCCTTCTGCTCCTGCTTGGTCATTTTCATCTTCTCTTCCATTTCCCAGCGGACGAAGAGAAAGTCGACCAGTGCCAGCAGCAGCATGACGCCGCAGCTTTTCAGCAGAACGCTTAGTGAAACCTGGCCGACGTACTGCAACGTGGCCAGAACCTCCATGTCCACCAGCCGCAGGGCGCCATCGAAGGCGTTGAACACGGTCTGATAGGCGACGGCGCCAACCAGCACGACCTTGATCAGCGATTTGAGCAGTTCCACCAGCGAGCGTTTGGAAACAAAGCGGGCGGCACCCTTGATCGGGTCGAGCTTGGAAAAATCGGGCAGCAGCGGCTTGCCGGTCAACAGCCAGCCAATCTGGATGAAGCTGGCAAAAAAACCTACCACCAGCACCATCAGCAGCAGCGGAAACAGCAGGAGGCCACAGCGCAGGGCGATGAACAGCAGCATCTCTACGGTGTTTTCGTTGGTCAGGTCAAAGGTGCCGGCCAGCTCGAAAAAGTGACACACCAGCCAGGCCAGCTGATGCCAGAAGCCTTCGGCATAAATAAACCACAGCAGAATGGAGGCTGACAGCAAAAGGGCGGTGTTGACCTCGCGGCTCTGGGCTACCTGGCCTTTCTTGCGGAAGTCTTCGCGCCGCTTCGCGGTGGCTTGTTCGGAGCGTTCCTGCCCCTGCTCCTCGGCCATCGGTTATTTCCCGAGCAACTGATAGAGCTGGTGGAACTGACCATCGAGGGCGGAGAACTCGCGCTGCAGCAGGTAGACGACGCTGTTCATCGTTAGTCCCAGAACGATGAAGGCCAGGGCGATATTGATGGGAAAGGACAGCAGGAACACATTGAGTTGCGGAAAAACTCGCGCCAGGATGCCCAGTACCAGACTCGACAGCAGCATCACCGCCAAAACCGGTGCGCTGAAGCGGATGGCCAGAACGAACATGTGGCTGGTCAATTCCATCAGGTAGGGTACAGCGCCGCCGGAAAAATCGAACAGTCCTGGCGGGAGCAGATCGTAGGAATCAACCAGGGCGCGGATGAAGATGTGGTGGCCGTCGAGGGCAAGAAAAACCAGGATGGCAAAGACATTCTGAAACTGTGACACCAGCGCCACCTGCCGCTGGTTTTGGGGATCGTAGACGTTGGCGGCGGCAAAACCCATCTGGTAGCCGACGACCGTGCCGCCGAACTCAACCGCGGTGAAGATCAGGCGGGCGGCAAAGCCGAGCATGATGCCAAGCAGGGTCTCGTTGGCCACCAGCAGTGCCAGAAACAGCGGTGCAAAAGCGTTCTGTGGCAGGTGGGTCTGTACCGCCGGAAAGATCAGGCCGGTGAGCAGAACTGCCAGACCAAGCAGAACCTGCCGTGGCACCTGGCCACCGAGGACCGGCATGCTGGCCAGCAGGGCGATGATGCGGGTGAAGCAGATCAGCAACGGCTGCAGGCTGTCGATGGACAGGCTGGCCAGGGTCATGCGCCTAGCCTCCGACCAGCAGGATGTTGTCAAACACGGCACGGGTAAACGACAGCATGATGCGGATGATCCAGGGCGCGGCAATAATGAGCGAAACCAGCACCACGACGATCTTGGGGATGAAGGTCATGGTCTGTTCGTTGATCTGGGTGGCGGCCTGAAAGATGCTCACCAGCAGGCCGATCAGTAACCCTGACAACAACATCGGCGCTGAAATCAGCAGTACGATACGCACCGCGTCGCGACCCAGGTCGACAACGAAGTCTGGCGTCATGGCCGTTCTCCCTCTGTGTCAGCAGTCTCAGGCAAAACTTTTAACCAGTGAGCCGACCACCAGCCCCCAGCCATCCACCAACACAAACAGCAACAGCTTGAACGGCAGGGAAATCATCGGTGGAGGCAGCATCATCATGCCCATGGACATCAGTACCGAGGCCACCACCATGTCGATGACCAGAAAGGGTACATAGATCATGAAGCCGATTTGAAAGGCGCGGTTGAGTTCCGACAGCATGAACGCCGGGATCAGTGTCGTGGTGGCGACCTCCTCGGCGCTGGCCGGTTGCTCATCGCCGGCGATGTCGATGAGCAGGGCCAGATCCTTCTCGCGGGTCTGACTGAACATGAATTCTCGCAGTGGCACCAACGTGCGCTCAAGGGCCGTTTCAATGGCCAGCTCGCCAGCGAGGTAGGGTTTGATGCCTTGTTGGTGCATGGTGCTGAAAACCGGACTCATGACGAAGAAGGTGAGAAACAGCGATAGGCCGATGATGACCTGGTTGGGCGGCATCTGCTGGGTCGCCAGGGCCTGACGGATGAACGACAGCACCAGCACAATGCGCACAAAGGAGGTGGTCATCAGCAGAATGGCCGGTGCCACGGACAGAACCGTCAGCACCAGCAGTACCTGGACAGCGGTGGCCACCTCTGTTGGGTTGGTGGCGTTGGTCAGGCCGAGGGAGATGGTCGGAATCTCAATGGCGAAGGCCGGCATGACACCACCCAGCAGTGCTGTCAGGAGCAGAATCAGGATCAGGCGGAACATGAGGGCTCTTTCGGGTCGGTGGTCGCTGGCATGGCTGGCCAGCGTGCCAGCAACTGAATCTGATCACCACAGACAGCGATCAACAGCTGCTCCTGCTGGCGCTGCAGCAGGTAGAGGGTTTTGCCGTGGCCGAGGGGCTGACTTTCAATCAGTTGCAGCTGGCGGCCTGTCGTTGGAGCAAAGCCGGGCCGCAGTCGGCGCAGCACGGCCGCCACCAACAAGATGGCGGCCAATACCAGCAGCAGGGCGGCCAGGGTTCTGAACAGCTGGGCGGTGAAGCTGGCTTCACTGCTGGCATTGGCCAGAGCCTGTTGCGGCCAGGTCGTGACAAAGAGCAGCACCAGTGTTCGTATGCTCTGTTCAGGCCAGTTTTTCAATGCGCTCCGCCGGACTGACCACATCGGTCAGCCGCAGCCCCAGTTTGTCTTCCACCAGCACAACCTCGCCACGGGCGATCAGACGGGAATTGACGTAGACGTCGAGGGGTTCGCTGGCCTGCTTGCCCAGCTCAATGACGTAGCCTTCGTTCATCTGCAGCAGATCGCGCACCAGCATTTTTGAACGACCGACCTCAATGGAGACATCCAGCGGAATGTCGAGCAGCAATTCCAGATTTTTCAGATCCGCCCGGGTTTTTTCGCCGCTGATCATCGTCTTGGATGCTGTCGGGTCTTGGTCCTGTTCCTCCATGCCTTACCTCCTTTTATCCAGCTGCTCCAGCACGCGGACGGCCTTTTTCCCATCACGCAGGCCGGCCAGGGCAGAAAATTTGGCCTTGCCCTCAACCAACAGCCGTACCGGGCTGTCCAATGCGACATCAAGGGGCAGAATGTCCCCCACCCGCAGGTCGAGAATATCGCGAACGCTAAGCGAAATCTGTGCCAGCTGAGCCATGACCGTCACCGGAATCTGCTGCAGCTCCGTCGACAGATAGCCGATCCATTGGCCGCCGCTGCCAGTCACTCCCAGTTCGCTCTTGAGCTTCTCGCGCAGGGGATCAAGGGAGGCGTAGGGCATCACCAGATGCATCTTGCCACCTACCTTGTCGATCTTGACGTTGAAGGTTGCGACCATCATGTCGGTATCCGCCGGCACGATGTTGACCAGTCGCGGGTTGGTTTCCACCCGCACCAAGTTCGAAGCCAACTCCTCGACAGAGGAAAAAGCCTTGTTGAGCTCGAAACAGCTTTCGTGAAATACCTGCCGGAGGATGTTGAGCTCGATAGCAGTCAAAGGCCGCTCCGGTATCTTGCCCTTGAGCAGCTCGGTTGTGCCACCGAGCATGATCTCAACTTGAGAAAAAGCCAGCGGGGCATCGAAAATCAGCAAACCGTTGCGTTTAAGAGGATCAAGCCCGAGGATGGCCAGCACCTCGTGTTTCTGACATTCGAGCAGCAGGTTTTCGAAGTCGGTCATCCGGATGCTTTCGCGCAGGACGCTGACGGCCCGTTGCACCCGGTTGGAGATGGAGAAGGAGATGTTGCGGGCAAAGGAGTCGAGCAGAATGTCGAAATTGGGCAGGCGAAAACCGCCTTGCCCCTTGCTCTGCACCAGGCTGAAGCTGTTGACGCGGCGCGGGCTTTTTTCCGGCGTCTGTGGCTCCTCGAGTTCGCTGGCCAGACTGCCATCGCGCACGGCGGACAGCAATTCGGCAATTTCCTCCTTGGAAAGAATCCGCTCCACCGCGCTGCTCCGTTACTGCACAACAAATTCAGTAAAATAGATGCCTTTGACCTTGCCCTTGGTGAGCATGCGGTTAAGGCGTACGATGATTTCGGCCCGCAGTTGCAACTTGCCTTGCAAATCACTGAGTTCGGCAAAGGTTTTGTTGCCGATCAGCAAAAGAATGGCATCACGCACCTGCGGCATCCGTTCGGTCACCTCCTGCAGGGTTTCGGCGTTTTCCACCTCCAGTGTCAGCGCCGCTTTGAGATAGCGGGTTTCGTTTTTGTCCAGGATGTTGATGATGAAATCGTTGACGTCGACCATCGGACCGATGGCGGTGCCGGTTTTTTCCTCCTCGGTCTGTTCAGTAACGGCGGGCGCCTGCCCGGCAGTGCGCGCGCCCAGCAGGTAGGCTGCCACACCGACGGCTACCAGCAGCAGTAACGCCAGGGGCACCAGGATGAGCAACAGTTTGTTTTTGCTTTTTTTTTCGGTTTTTTCTTCCTCGGCCATAAGTCAGGCAGCCTTTCCGTGAAATCTTCAAGAGCAAAGTGGGCGCCTGTGCGTTAAAAGGGCGCCTGTTCGCTGGCATCGATCAGGTAGGGTAACTGTTCACGATAGTCACCGAGACTTTCCAGAACAAATTCGACCCGGCGGTTTTTGGCTCGGTTTTCCGGCGTGTCATTGGGGGCCAGGGGCTGCTCTGCGCCATAGCCGACGGCGGACAGGCGGCTTAAAGGCAGCAGATCCTGCTGTTGGAAGAACCTTAGCACCGCCAGAGCGCGGTTGACCGATAGATCCCAGTTGCTCATGTCCGGCGTGCTGAAGGGAATATCATCCGTGTGACCCTCAATCCGTGCTCGCAATGGTAGTGGCTGGATCAGGCCGGCAACCCGGGTCAATACCGGCAGGGCTTGCGGTTTGAGTTCGGCACTGCCGGCTTCAAATAGAATGGCTTCGTCGATACGCAGAACCACGGCACCGCGATCCTTGACCACCTTCACGGAAGGATCGAGTCGCAGGCGATTCATCTGGGTGACGATGCGGGTGTACAGCCGTTGGACCAGGTCATCGTGGATGGGGGCGATCTCGACGATGGAAGGTTGGGAAATTTCCTTGCGGTCCTGGCCACCGAAGACGCCAAAGGCCCCCTTGAGGGAGCCCACGGCCTGATTGAACTTAATCTGATCCATATTGGCCATGGACAGCAGCAAAACAAAGAAGGTTAGCAACAGGGTGACCATGTCACTGTAGGTGACCATCCACTCCGGCGCGCCGCCGGATTTTTTTTTCTGCTTTCGGGCCACGGCCTTTTCCTGTCCGCTGACGGGGTTGTGTCGTGCCAGACGTGATGGTGCTGCCAACGCCCACCACATTGCTCTGCTTTGCTCGTGTTGTTGTGCTGTTTGAGAGGGGCTAAGTGCTCTTCAGTATTTGGTAATGGCGCGCCTTGTCTGGCTTTTTTGCTTGGCTGTCTACGCGGGTGTTTTTCGCGAAGGCCTGCTATTTTTTGCTGAAATTACTTTCGCGTAACTGGGGTGCAACAAAGGCATGCAAACGCTGCTCCATCACGCGGGGGTTTTCGCCGGCCAAAATCGATCCCATGCCTTCGGCGATGAGGGTTTTGCACAGCACTTCAGAGGCGGAACGTAGCTTGAGTTTGCCTGACATGGGCGTGAACAGAACGTTGGCTGCCACCGCGCCATAAAAGGTAGTGAGCAGGGCTACGGCCATGGCCGGACCGATGGACGAGGGGTCATCCATCGTCTGCAGCATCTGTACTAGTCCGATCAGGGTGCCGATCATGCCCATGGCCGGCGCGTAGGCGGCCATGGAGGTGAAGATTTCAGCACCGCTTTCATGGCGTTCCTGGATGTAGTCGATTTCACGCTGCAGCATGTCCTTGAGGGTGTCCGGTTCCTGGCCATCAACGGCCATCTGCAGCCCTTTAAGAAAGAACGGGTCATCAACCTGCGACATGACCGACTGCAAGGAAAGAATGCCTTCCTTGCGGGCCTTGGTGGCGAATTCAATCAACTGAGAGATCAGTGCGACAGGGCTCTGCTCTTTGACAAACAGGGTTTTTTTGGCCACCGTTAATGCGCGAAAGAATTCCTTGAAAGGGTAATGAACCAGGATGGAACCGATAGTCCCCCCCCCGACAATCATAATGGAAGGTGGATCGACAAACAGCAGAAGGGAACCGCCGCTCATGATAGCGGCAAGCATCAATCCGAAAGCGGCGACAACGCCAACGATGGTGGAAATGTCCATAAACGACCCTGCTGATGGCAACACGATGGCAAAACGTCATTGCCGGTTAATGCCTGGCCGGCAGTCTACTACGAAATGCGCCGCCGTCAAAGAGGTTAAAATGGCAGCAGGGCGGCTATCCGCCTGCTGTTACGGATGCCGCCCTGCAAAGGCCTATGTGTCGCTGGACTATGCGATCAGCGCTTGAGGTTGATCAGTTCACCCAGCATTTCATCCGTGGTTGTGATGATTTTCGAATTGGCCTGAAAGCCGCGCTGAGTGGTGATCATCTTGACGAATTCCTGTGCCAGATCGACATTGGACATCTCCAGTGAGTTGGTGTAGATGCGACCAACGCCTGAACCGACGGTGCCGATAATCGGAGTCCCTGACTGATCTGTTGCTGCGTACATATTATACCCTGCCTTGATCAGTCCGAGCGGATTGGAAAACTTGGCCAAAGCTATGCGACCAAGCTTGCGTGGTTCACCGTTGGAGTAGTTGCCCAGAATGTTCCCGTCGTTATCAATGCTCAGGCTGACCAGCGTACCCGTAGCATAACCGTCCTGTGACTGGGATACTACGTCGGATTCGCTGGAGTACTGTGTGGCATTAAAGGTAAAGAAAATCTGTTGTTCATTGTCTGACTCATTGATCCAGGTTAAGCCATAATCGTCGTTGGCGGCATCCAAAACCGTACCAATTTTTGGTGTTGTATTGACAACTTCAGTGTCTGTGGTGTTTGGTAGAGCCTCTCCGGCGTCGGAAACCTGATACAGGTTGCCTGTGGCGGTTCCTGAAACAGGATCAAGAATGAAATTGTTTGTCCGATCCAGTGTGTCATAGGCAGACCAACCCCCGGTTCCGTTGCTCATGTCGGTGACGTTGATCAAGCGGCCGTTGGTGTCAAAGGTCAACATGCTGCGACTGACCTCAACCCAGTCGGCGGCAGCGGCTTTTTGGGTGTCGCGGTCTTCCATGGCAGCGTCCCGGGCGACCAGTGCGGCATCACGGGCGACCAGCGCGGCATCCCGGATGGCTTCTGCCGCCGCGTACCCTGCGGGGTCAGCGACAGGGTCTATGGCGTCAAGATCGGCTTGGGCGGTCTGAAGGGCTGTTTCAGCCGCTGCCAGGGTTGTTTCAGCGGTTTGCAACGTGGTTTCTGCTGTTGCCAAGGCTGCGTCACGAAGAGCTATTTCTTCGGGAGGTTGGACATCAGCAGCCGTGACAACAACATGTGCTTCCCATTGCATGTAATCCGTTGGGTTGCCAGCGGGGTCTAGTTTGTTGAAATAGGTTGTCACCAGATGCTCGACGCCCAGGGAGTCGAAAATTCTGACCGACGAGGCGTAGTTGCTGGTTTCCGCAGGGTTTGTAATGTCAAATGGGGATTCGCCATCACCTTCGGTGCCAAGATAGGGGGCATTGGCGTTCAGGTTGGTTGCCAGAACAACATTCGTTGTGGGATTGGCCGGAGAAAAGGTCCGGGTTTCCACCTGCATGTCTGTGACATCACCTTTAGGCATTCCGGTTTCCGGATCGAGAAAGTAGCCCTGCACGGCGTAGCCTTCGGGATTGACGAGCATCCCGCTTTCGTCAAAACTGAACGCGCCAGCTCGGGTATAGTTCACCGTCCCGCTTAAGGGATCGCGAACCATGAAAAAACCGGCGCCCTCGATCGCCAGATCAGTATTAGATTCGGTGTTTTCGAATGTTCCCTGGCTGAAGATATTGTCTACAGTTGACATGCTGACGCCGCGACCGATTTGTGAAGTACCCGATGAACCGGAAACCGAAGCTGACAGCATGTCGGCAAAGACGGTTCGGCTTGATTTAAAGCCGATGGTGTTGCTGTTAGCGATGTTGTTGCCTACGACGGTCATGGCGTTGCCGTTGGCATTGAGGCCGCTGACGCCGCTGAACAATGAACTCTGGATGCCCATGATTTTCCTCCACTGCCGCGGCAGACGATCCGCGTGCGTTGTGGGCCCCCTGCAGGAGGACCGGCCCTGTTAAGCGATAATGGCGCTATCAATATTGGTGAACAGATTGCCTTTAAGCTGTTCTTTATCGGTTACGGTTATGACGGTATGGTCTTTGATGCTGACCACCAGCGCGGTGCTGTCGAGCAGTACCAGAGAATCGCGACAGCCTTTGGCGCCCGCCTGGCGTACCGCCTGATCCAGGCGGCCAAGATCGTTGGCGTTAAACTGGATGCCACGACTTTGCATCCGCAGACTGGCATGTTTGGAGAAGCGCAGGCCGTTGCCTTGCAGCTGCTGGTTAAGCAGGCTGTCAAAGGATGGTCCCGGTGCCCCCGCTTGGCCCTGAACGGATTGACTGGCCGGCTTGGCCGTCGGTCGCTGCAGTGGTTGGGGAAGAATCAGCAGATCGTCCGCCATGCCCCTGTTCCTTAATTGCTCTGTTGCCGCACGTGGCTGACGTCGGCCAGTTTGAAGGTTCCCGAAGCTGTGACCAGTAGATCTCCGCTGCTGTCCATGTCGATTCCCAGCACCCGACTCTGAACCAGACCACGGGCACTGACGGTTTCTTCGCCACTGAAGGCGGAGATGCCCAGGGTGTAGTCGCCTGCAGGCAGCTGATTGCCCAGATCATCACGGCCATCCCAAGTCATGAAATGTTCGCCAGCGGTCAGGTCGGTCAATGGCCAGGAGGCTACGGTCATGCCGGATGCGTCGCGAACATACAGCACCCCCTGATCGGCTGCGGATTCAAGCTTGTATCCCAATTGCAAGGGCTCATCGCTGTAGCTGAAATTCGAGGCTTGTGTGACGATGTCGCTGCCGATCATCGATAAAGCTGACAGGCGTTGCATCTCAGCTGTTGAGCCGCTGAGATTATCAAGGCTGTCGTTGATATTGAACAGTTGTTCCAGTGAGCTGAACTGGGCCAACTGGGCGGTGAACTCGGTGGCGTCGGCCGGATTCATCGGATCCTGATTTTTGAGCTGTTCGACCATCAGCAACAGGAAGTCGTCCTTGCCCAGGGCTGATTTGCCCGATGTCAGGGCAGAAGTCAGGGCGGAATTCGAAGAGTTGGCGCTGGTGACGGATGACATGACGGTTCTCCCTCGCTGGTTTTACACCCGCAGGCTCAGGCTGCCGCTGGCGTTGCGGCCGCTGAGTGCCTGCGCGGCGATGACGGTGGGGACGTTTTCCGGTTCGTCGCTGGTGACTTGCTGAAAACCTTGGCCCTGCCATTGGCGATCCGACGACGCGCCGAAATCACGCTGGGGGTTCTGGCCGTTGTCGAGACTGACCTGAAAATCCTCGATGGTCAAACCCTGATCCTGCAAAGCGTCGCGCAGGCGGGGAAAGTTGCGTTCGAGGACATCCTGCACCTGCTGGTGCTGAGTGTGTAATTGCACTCTGAGCTGGTCGCCTTCCATCACCAGGCGCAACTGTAACTCGCCCAACTCTTCCGGGTGGAGTTTTACCGTGACCACGCTGCTGTCGCCACGGGCATGCACACTCAGATGTTCAATGGTCTGAGTGATCACGCGACTGGCGGGCAACTGACTGCCATCTCGCAGGAGCAGGCTGTCTCCCGCTGATGTCGGCGTTGCGGTCGGTCCCGTTTGCAGGCTTGAAGCGACAGCTGAAGGATTCTGCCGATCCGCCGGGTGTGAGAACTCTGTTCCCGTTATGTCGCTGTTGCCCTGTGACATCGTCAGCAGACTGTTGTCAAACGCCTGGTCGGTCGACGGAGTCGACGTGGTCGCTGTCAATTTGCCCTCTGCAGGGCTTTCCGTGGGGCCGATCGGCGATGGGGCTGGTGCTGGCACCGCCATAAGGGACGGGTTCTCCCCGGTCTGCTGGCGCAGGCTTGGTGTCTGCTGGGGTGCCAGCAGGCTGGCAAAGCGCGGGTCGTCGATGCGGGGCCGGCTGGTTTTGCTGCTGGAAAGCGATTCGCTGTTATTCGCCGAAGATCTGGCGATAACGCTTTGCAGAATCTCTGGTTGTTGTCGTTGTTGCTCGGACAAAAGCCCAGGTCTGGTTGAGGGTGAACGGGATTGGCTGGTCTGGAGCTCACCTGTTGGTAGCGCGCCTCCGGCAGGCAATGAGCGGGCCGGCAGCGGCAAGGTCAGGTCATCGATGACAGGCGAGAGCGTTTCAGCCGCGTTGGCAGTCACCGTCGTCGC
>NZ_FNAQ01000006.1:75520-105888 GCF_900101955.1 Desulfuromonas thiophila
CCGTCGTCGCTGCTGTCTGCTGGGCAGCGGCGGGCAATGAGCGGGCCTGCAGCGGCAAGGTCAGGTCATCGATGACAGGCGAGAGCGTTTCAGCAGCGCTGGCCATCACGGAGGGAACTTCATTCCGTTGCATTGCGGTGTCAGCAAGCTGGCGCAACAGCTGCGGCGAGGATGGCTCGTCTCCGGGTTCAGCGTCATACAAAGGGATGATCTTGTCTCTAGCCGCATCCACCGATTCCTGGAGGGCTGCTGGCTGTATGGAGATGCCGGACATGACATTACTTAAGCCAGCGGGGGTCGTAATTGCTGTAGATTGTTCTCCTGCTGTCACAGCTTGCGTGAGGTGGGAGGATATGCTGCTTAGGGTTGCTGCAGGATTTTTTTGCCAGGTATTGTGATCGGCATTCAGAAGAGTTCTCTCTGAAAAGTTGGACAAATCAGGCTCCCGCCGCGCGACATCGCTGCTAATTGCCAATGCCAAAGCGGTTAGGTCCGTTTCTGGCTTCTGTCTGAAGGCTGTCGCAATTGGCTCGGTTGGCCTTTGGCCTTTGCCTGGTTGTTGTTCGCTCCACGGATGAGGTTGAGCGGTGACACCAGGTTGTTGGTCCCCTGCCTCGGGAGTTCCGGCTACTGCGACATGGGGATTCGCAGTCTGAATCTGCGTTTGTCCGCTGTTGTTTGCCTGGGCATTGACCGCGCCGGCCAGATCGCTGCCTCTGTCGGAGGCGCGTTGACCCTTCTGGCCGATGGCACTACTGGCCTGCTCCATGGCGGGAGCAAAGGCGCGGCTGTCGCTGCCGATGGTTCTGGCTGGTGCGGCAGCTGTGGCCAGTTGGGGCAGGATGGCGGCGGTTTGCATGGCGTCTCCCTTGTTGGTCGGTGTCGCTGGCGGCTGGTGAGTGTAGCCGGATCAATCCTGTTTCAGGGTGGAATAGGCTTGGCTGATGCGGGCAGCTTTCTCGCCTTCCATGCCCGCCAGCACCTTGCCGGCACTGCGGGCTTTCATGCCACCCAGAATGGCGACGGCCAGTTCCTGGTCAAGTTCCTGAAGAATGGCGGCGGCGCGGGCGCTGTCCATGCGGTT
Organism: Desulfuromonas thiophila; assembly: GCF_900101955.1. Lineage (NCBI taxonomy): Bacteria > Pseudomonadati > Thermodesulfobacteriota > Desulfuromonadia > Desulfuromonadales > Desulfuromonadaceae > Desulfuromonas > Desulfuromonas thiophila. Next base: position 76,605 of record NZ_FNAQ01000006.1, read on the forward strand.
GTACATTTGCGCCAGCTCCTCAACCTTGGCCTGCTCACGAGCATCTTTCTCGGCCAGTAGTTTTTCGACCTGCAGGCGCAAGCGCTGCAATTCGTCGAGTTTCTTATCGACCTCGTCTTGCAGCAGCTTTAGGGCCATTTCGCGATTTTCCAGTTCCTGCAGCTGCTGTTGCTGGCGCAGCTGGTTCTCCTTGAGCTCCGCCAGCAGCCGGCGCTGTTCCACCGAGGTGATGCCCGGATCTTCCAGCTCGGGCGTTTCACTGTCGCTGCCGCCGGGAATGGCCGGTGCCAGCAACAGCACCAGCAATAGCAGGCCGATGAGGATCCGGCTCATGGTTCCTCTCCGTTGCGGAACCGCAGGGCGACCTCATCGAGTTGCAGCATCTCCTGTCGCAGTTGTTCGTGTTTGGCTTCAAGCATTTTTTTGTCCTTGAGCTTCTCAAGCAGTTTTTTATTGCGACTTGCTTCCGCCAGTTCTTCTCGGCAACGGACGATCTGGTCTTGAGCCTTTTTCAGGCTCAGTCCAAGCTGCACGCGCTCTTCGCGCAGGGTGTTGAGACCGTTTTCGTATAACAGCAGATCCGCGATGGTCATGCCGGCCTGTTGGCGCTGGGTGTATTCGGAGGCCAAGCTGTCGCACCGGTCGGTCAGCTGCTGGTATTGCTGCTGTAGTTGCTGGCAGCACTGCAGTGCTGCCGCCAGCTGCTGGCGGCAACGGTCTTCGAGGCGCTGGCGATGTTCAAGAACTGCCTGCAGCCGAAAGGATGAAGCCATGGCCGAACCTCATTGGGTTGGAGAATCAGGGGGTGTCACGGTCTTTGCTGCGCCGGTCGAGAACCAGGCCGTTCATGGCGGTGATGGAGCCTTCCAGTGTGTCGCGTTCGTCCATGCCCTGGCACAGGAAGCTGTTGACGGCGTCGATGCGTGAAATGGCATAGTCGATTCTGGGGTTGCTGCCGCTGGCGTAGGCCCCGATATTGATGAGGTCCTCGGCCTGCTTGTGGGTGGCGAGGATCTCCCGAATCTTGGCGCTGCTGCGCTGATGCTCGGGGCTGATGATATCGCGCATGACGCGACTGGCGGAATGCAGGATGTCGATGCAGGGGTAGTGGTTCCTGGCGGCCAGTTCGCGCGAGAGCACGATATGACCGTCGAGAATCGAGCGGACACTGTCAGCGATGGGCTCGTTCATGTCGTCGCCTTCCACCAGAACCGTGTACAGGCCGGTGATGGTGCCCTGCTGTTTGAAACTGCCGGCTCGTTCGAGCAGTTTGGGCAAAGTGGCGAACACCGATGGGGTATACCCTTTGGTGGTTGGTGGCTCGCCAATGGCCAGACCGACCTCGCGCATGGCCATGGCGAAACGGGTGACGGAGTCCATCATCAGCAGCACATCGCGTCCCTGACGACAGAAGTACTCGGCCAGGGTGGTGGCGACAAAGGCGCCGCGCATGCGCAAGAGCGGTGAGCGGTCGGAGGTGGCGACCAGCACAACCGAGCGTGCCAGGCCTTCCTCGCCCAGATCACGCTCGATGAATTCACGGACCTCACGGCCGCGTTCACCGATCAGGGCGATGACGTTGACGTCGGCGCGGGAGTGTTTGGCCATGGTGCCGAGCAGTACGCTCTTGCCGACACCCGAGCCGGCCATGATGCCCATGCGTTGGCCCTTGCCGCAGGTCAGCAGGGCATTGATGGCCCGCACGCCCAGATCAAGCGGCTCGGAGATCTTGCGCCGTTCCATCGGCCCAGGTGGCAGGCCGTAGACCGGCATTTCGCGCTCTCCCACAATGGGCGGCAGGCCATCGATGGGCTGGCCCATGGCATCAATGACGCGTCCCAGCAGCCGGTTGCTGCAATCCAGGGTCGCGCTGCTGCGCAGCACCCGGATCAGGCTGCCTGGCCCCAGCCCTCGCAGTTCGCCCAGAGGCATCAGCAGGGTATGCCCTTCGCGGAAGCCGACCACCTCGGCTGCCACCGCTTCACCACCGTCAAGAGGGAGGATTTCACAGAGGGTGCCGACGGTGGCCGAGGTGCAGAAGCCTTCCACCACCAGTCCGACGATTTTGGTGACCTTGCCCCAGACCCGCAGAGGCGAAAGCGTGCGCAGGCTGCTTCCCAGCTCGCGCAGGCCGTTCATGAGGGTTCTCCGGCCTTGCTGCGCAGATGGCTGAAGATCTCATCCAGCTGAGTTTCGATGCGGGCGTCGACCTTGCCGGCTGGCGACTCAAGTACACAGCCGCCACGGCTCAAGGAACGGTCGGCAACGAATTCGATGTTGCTCAGGCCGCTGAGGCTGGCAATGAACAGCGGCTTGTGCTCTTCGACCACAGCCATATCCTCCGGGTGTACCCGGATATGGAATTCCTCGGCCTGCACGGCGGCAGCGATGGCTTTTTCGACCGTGAAGCGGATCAGGTCGCGGCGTTCCTCTACTTCCAGCTGAATGACCCGTTGGGCGATGGCGATTACCAGTTCCAGCATGTCATCACGGCTGCGCTGGAGAATCTGCTCCCGGGCCCGGCTGATCTGGCGGCAGGCGTCGCCGAGGGCCTTGGTGGTACTGTCGAACTGTTGATGAAGTTTTTTTTCGGCGGCGGCAAAGCCTTCGTCGTAGGCCTGCTGACGCAGTTGCTCGCGCTCCTGGGCGCTCTGGGCCGGTTCTGGTGCGGCTGGTGGCGGGCTGGCGCTGGCGGATTTGCTGGCCTTGGCCTGAGCCTTGGCCGGTTCGGTTGTTGCGGCGCTGGCCACTGGCGTCGCCGGTTCGGCTGGAGCGCTGGCAGCGCAGTCAGCCGCCGGCACGAAACTGCCGGGTTGACCGGGCTTTAGCTCAGCCAGATCGCACAGCCGTACCGGTCGGGTTGGCGGCATCTCGCCTCCGCGCAGGATTCTAGACGAGGACATCGCCGGCTCCGCGGCCCGGAATCACGATCTGACCTTCCTCCTCCAGTTTCAATGCCAGCTTGACGATGGTTTGTTGCATGGCCTCTACGTCAGACAGCCGTACCGGTCCCATGGCTTCGAGATCTTCCTGAATCATTTCGGCGGCCCGGTTGGAGATGTTGGAGAATATCTTGTTCTTTAGATCTTCCGGCGCGGTCTTCAACGCCATGGTCAGGGTGTCGTTGTTAATCTCGCGCAGAATCATCTGCATGGCGCGATTGTCGATATTGACCAGGTCGCTGAAGGTGAACATTTTTTTGCGGATGGATTCGGCCAGATCGGGATCCTGTGATTCGATGCTGTCGAGAATTGCGCGGTCGCTGCCTTTTTCCATGCGGCCGAGAATGTCGACCACCTTGTCGACCCCGCCAACCTCCTGCTGTTCCTTGCTGACGATCCCACCGATCTCGCGCATCAGGGCTTCTTCGATCTGGGCCAGCACCTCTGGCGCCACCTTCTCGATGCGGGCGATGCGGTACATGACATCGGCGGCCAGTCCATCGGGTAGATATTTGAGCACCTTGCTGGTGTGGTCGGATTTCTGCGTCGACAGGATCAGCGCCAGGGTCTGTGGATGTTCGCCTTCAAGCAGGCTGGCTACCATGCGTGGCTGCATGGTGGCGATGGTTTCCAGTGGCCGTGTTTCAACCCCGCTGATCACCTCCTGGTAAATCTGTTCACTGCGTTCGTCGCCGGTTTCAGCGAGTGCCCGACGGATGAATTCATGGCTTTTGATAAACATGCCGGGATTTTTTTTCTGGGCGTTTTGAAACTCCATCATCACTTCCGAGGCCAGTTCGGCAGGAATGTGCTCAATACCCATCATCACCCGGGTGAGGGTGCGGACATCCGTCGGCGACAGTTCACGGAAAACCGCCGCCGTGGCGGTTTCCCCCAGACACAGCAGAAGAATGGCAGCCTTTTCAAGACCGCTCATGCGGTTATATTGTAGATTGCTCACGATTATGATCCTCAGCGGCTCAGGTGGGCAAGTGCCGGGTTATTTTTCTTCCGACAGCCAGGTGCGGATGACCTGGGCCGGTGAATGTTCGCCCTTGAGAATGTTCTGGCGCATCTGTTCAGTAGGGTTGAGCTGGGTGGTGCGGCTACGACCGGCGGCCAGCTCTTCCTCCAACTCCTTGACTGTTTTCATATGCTGTACGGTGGACTCCTGCTGCAGGGTGCGCAGGGTCGGCCGCAGCAGCAGCAGGTAGGTCAGCAGCCCGGCCAGGGCCAGACCGACATATTTCAGTGCCGGCGCAAAATCGAGCAGGCGGTCAGACCAGTCGGGTTCCGGCAGGCTTGGCTGACTGTAGAAGTCATTGGCGAAGGGCATTGAGACCACGGTCAGCTGGTCGCCGCGGCCGTTGTCGATGCCCAGGGCGCTTTGCACCATGCGCTCGATGCCACGCAACTCCTGCTCATTACGCGGCTCAAAACGCAATTCGCTGCTGGTTTCGTCGGACGCGGCGGTATCGGCAACCAGTACCGAAACCGACAGCTGTTTGATGGTGCCGACCGGTGCGACAATGCGGTTCACCACCTTGCTGATTTCGTAATTGGTGGTTTCAGCCGAACTGGAACTGTTGCCGCCAGCGCCGCCGACCAGATTCGCCGCGCCGGTGCCGAGATTGGATTCAACGCCCGGGACACCACCGGCACCGCCGGCATCCGCTGCTTTTTGTTCCTGCATCTGTTCACTGCGGGGCACCGCGCTTTTCGGATCGTAATGTTCCTCCAGCTTCTCCACCTGGGAAAAATCGAGTGTGGCGGTGACCTTGACCAGGGAATTGGCCGGACCGAGAGCGCGATCGAGCATGGCCTGGGCGCGAGTTTCCAGCTGGCGTTCGACCGCCTGCTGGTATTCCAGCATGCCCGGTGTCATGGGGCCGCCAAGGCCTTCCTCCGGTTTTTTCGACAGCACCTTGCCCGCGGTATCGACCACGGTCACATAGGCTGGCTCCAGTCCTTCGACACTGCCGGCCACCAGGTTGACAATGCCCTGCACCTGGGATTCCTTGAGCTGCTGTCCGGCCACCAGGCGCACGATGATGGAGGCCGTGGCCGGTTGTTGTTGGCTTTTGAACAGGCGCTTCTGTGGCAGGGCCAGATGTACGCGGGCGGCTTCGACCGGCGACAGGGCAGCGATGGTCCGCGCCAGTTCGCCCTGCAGGGCTCGCAGGTAGTTGACCTGCTGTACAAAGTCGGTAATGCCCAGACTCTGGCTGTCAAAGATTTCGAAGCCGACTCCGCCCCCCTGGGGCAGGCCGGCCCCGGTCAGTTCCAAGCGGGTTTCGTGGACCAGTTCCGCCGGAATGTAGATGGTATTGCCGCTACCATGCAGTTCATAAGGAATCTTGCGATCCTTCAGCCAGGCGACGATTGCCGAAGCATCGTCCGGTGCCAGATTGGCGAACAACAGCTCATGTTCTGTCTGGCGCGATTGCAGGATGATGATGGCGAACAGGCTCAGCGAGAACAGGGCAACTGCCGCAAGACTGATCTTGCGCGACAACGGCCAGTTACGCATCGCCGCGAGTAAACTTCCCTTGAGGTCAACAGCCATCGGGCAGCACCTTCCGTGTCAGGCGAACAGGCAGCAGGAATTGTACAGCCGCTTGTCAGACCTGCATGTTCATGATTTCTTTGTAGGCTTCGGTCACCTTGTTGCGCATCTGTACCAGCAGCCGCATGGAGATATCGGCTTCCTCCATGGCCAGCATTACGTCATGCAGGTTTTCTGCCTCGCCGCTCTGCAGGGCGATGGCAGCCTGATCAGCCTCTAACTGGGATTGGTTGGTGCGCGACAGGGCTTCGCCCAGCAATTCGGCGAAGCCGCTGCCCTGGGGCTGCTCGGAGGCCAGCGGCGAAGGCAGCAGAGTCTTGAGCTGGGTGCCGACGGTAAGGTCTTTCATGGCCACACTCCTGCGGGGGTTACTTGCCGATTTCGAGGGCCTTTAACGCCATGCGCTTGGCGGTTTTGATGCTGGTCAGGTTGGCTTCATAGGCGCGGGTGGCCAGCATCATGTCGGCGGTTTCCTTGAGCAGGTCAATGTTGGGCAGGGCGACGTAGCCCTGCTCATTGGCATCCGGATGCCCCGGATCGAATACCAGCCGAGGTTCACTGGTATCACTGACAATCTGTCGCACACCGACACCGGTAGCGGCCCGCTGCTGCAGGGAGGCGTTAAGCTGACCGGCGAAATCCATTTTGCGGGTTTCGAATACCACCATCTTGCGCCGGTAGGGGCCACCTTCGGGCGTACGGGTGGTTTCGACGTTGGCCATGTTGGAGCTGATGGTGTCCAGTCGGACGCGCTGGGCAGTTAAAGCGCTGGCACCGACTTCAAAGCTGGTGAAGATTCCCATGGGTGACCTCGTGGGCGGACGCGCAGGTGTGATCAGGCGCCCTGAATGGCGTATTTGAGAATGCCGAGTTTCTTGTTAAGTAACTGGGTTGAGGCTTCGTACATCAGTTGGTTTTCCGTCAGCAGGATCATTTCGTGATCGACATTGACACTGTTGCCGTCACCGACACCGCTACGGTCGGGGTGGCTGACCAGCCGACCCTGGACCTGGTCCAGCTGGCCCGACGGCAGGTGGCGCGCATGGGTGCGCCAGAGCGGAGAACGCTCGGCCAGCAGGGCTTCGCGCAAACTCTGCTGGAACTCGAAACGCTGCACGGCATAGCCCGGCGTTTCGGCGTTGGCGATGTTCGAAGCGATGACCTGCTGGTTGATGCTGCGTAGATCCAAACTTTTTTTCAGAACCTGCGCGGTTTTGTCAAACAGAATGGACATGGGCTTCTCCTGGTGAAACGCTGCGGCTGTCGCTGTGCCGCGCTGCGCCGGATAGGGTTACAGCGGCCTGAAGCCGGCCATGCGCAAGGCTTCACGGGCGAGGTCCTTCCAGGCGGAAGGTTCTTCTGTTTCGGCCACCTGGCGTAAAAACCTTAGTCCCTCCTGCCGTTGCCCCTGTTGCAGCGCCAGTTCTCCCAGGCGATAAAGCGAGGCCAGCCGCAGCCCCGGGTTTTTAGCGGTCTGGCGGTACAGGGCGCTGGCCCGAACCAGATCGCCCAACCGGGCACAGAGATCAGCCAGCAGGAAACGATCTTCGGCGGTCATGGCCTGCGGCGCCTGCGCTTCCAGTTGGTCCAGATGGCGGCGGGCCACGGCCAGCGCGCCGCGCTGCTCGGCCCGCCGGGCGGCCAGCTGTTCAAGGGCGACACCGAAGGGGCGTTGCCGATCGTGCAGGATCTGATCGGCCGCCGCCGTGTCACCCTGGGCCAGCAGGGCGTGCACCAGCGCCAGCAGAACCTGATCCTGCTGGGTTCCGGCGGGGTACTCCTGCTGGTAGCGGCGGGCATAATCAATAACCTGCTGATGCTGTTGCAGTGCGGCCAGGGCCTGCAGCAAGGGCGGGTAGATGGCGGCCCGTCGGTCAGCATCAGCGGTGGCGTCCAGCAGGTACTGGTACAGTCGCAGTGCCCGCTCGGCGAATTGCAGGCGGGAAAACACCGTGCCCAGTTGCAGCAGAAAGTCGTAGTTGCGCTGGCTGGCCACAAGAATCTCACGATTCTGTTCGACCAGCACCAGCGCGTCGAAATAACGTTCCTCCTGTACGTACTGGTCGATCAGGCCGGGCAGCAGCTCGGCCAGCAGTGCCAGCGCATGGGGGCGCAGATCGGTCAGGCGGTCGCTGATCAGGAATTGGCGCAGCTGCTCAACCGCCTCGGCCCGCCGTTCCAGCAGAAACAGCACCAGCGCCTGCTTGAACTGCATTTCGGCCCGGGCTGCCCGATCACTGAAGCGTTCTTCCAGCAGGGCGTAGTCTTCCAGGGCCTGAGCTCGGCTGCGGGCGTCGCCACCGGCGACACTCAGATCGGCGATTTTGGCACGGGCCAGCAGGCCGCCTTCGTTGCCCGGAAAAATCTGGTGCAGCTGGGCCAGGGCGCTGTTGGCTTCGCCGCGGTGCAGCAGCGCCAAGGCGATGGCGTAGCGCGCCTGGTCGCGCAGATCGCTGTCGCTGGACTGCTCCAGCAGGCGGCGCAGAGCCAGCAGGGCCTCGTCAAAGCGCCTCTGGCGATAAAGACCGAGGCTGTAACCTGCCAGTGAAAAGGGTGCGTCATCGATTTGTTGGCCGAGTTCCTGATACAGGTCTGTGGCCATTTCGAGGCGCCCCTGCAGAAACCAGGCATCGGCCAGCCGCTGTTGCAGTCGGCCTTGCGGCGGGCCGGGATCTCCCTGGAGCGCCTCCTCGGCCAGGCTGGCCGCCAGTTCAGCGTTGCCGGCCACCAAAAAAGCTTCGATCTGCAGCAGCCGCAGCTGTTCGGCAACGTCGGGGAGGGCGTTGTTCTCCATCAGCAGATCGAGCTGGGCCAACAACTCAAAAGGGGTCTCACTGCGCTGGGCCAGCAGATAGAGCTCCAACAGCTCGGCGCAATCCTGCAAATCTGCCGGTCTGGGCGTTTCTTCCTGCAGTTGCAGTCGCAGTTGTTGCAGCAGGTCGGCCGCCTGGCGGTGGCGGTCGGCCCGCAGCAGCAGCTCGACCCGGATCAGTTCCAGGCCGATCTGTTGCATCGGCGCCAGTCTCTGGCGGTCGATGCGGTCACAGGCTTCCAGCGCCTGTGACCAGTTGCGTTGCTGAGCCTGGTCAAGTACCTCGCCCGACAGCAGGGGCTCCACGTCGCGGAAATACTGCAGGCAGGGAAACGGTGGCCAGCTGTACCGCAGCTGGGCCGGCAACTGTAGCGGTCGTTCATATTCGGTGAAAAAATCGCTCCAGCGACCGCGGTAGCCCGATTCCAGGCTGCGGGCGCTGAGGCTGCCGTCGCCGGAGATGGCCACATGCCCCGGCAGGGCCCGGGCAATGGCTGGCCGGGAGCGGCTCTGATCATCGCGCCAGTGCACATCGATGGTCAGGCGGTTTTCCAGCCGATCGCGTACCGGGTTGACGAAATAGGGTGGCCGGCGCAGCAGCAGTGACAGGACCAGCGTGTCGCTGGTCTGGCCAGCCAGGATGCGCACCAACCGTTCGTCGCTGGGCGGCAATGGAGCGTTGGCGGCCAGGCTGGCTTCTTCCAGGATGATGTCAATTTTCTGGCCCGAGGTCTCGACGCGGAACCCCGGCATGCGGTCGAAGCGCAACACGAAGCGGCTGAGGTTGGCGTCGTCCTGTTTCACCATTTCCTGCAGCAACACCGCCTCGGCCGCCAGGACTGACCCGGTGCGGGCTAGCAGTAGCAGCGCCAGCAGCGGGAGCATCATCGCCTTTATCACGTTCATGGGGGTCCTGTCCCGAGGCTGTCGCCGCGTGTTGTCCGGATTTCTTTTCGGGGCGGCGACTGCCGGCTTTAGCCGGTAACTGCAAGAAATATGCGCTTTTCTTTTAAGGGGCTGCTGTCTGGCTGCAAACTGTCGGAATAGCGTCTTTTCTGGTGCTGGGCTGCCTGGGGCCCCTGTTGCCAGCCGGCCCGCTCCGGGACGAAAAAGTCATGATTTTGACAACTTTCCAGACAAAAATCTGTTCAGCAATCACCGTCTTTGCTGTTATAGTGTAGCGCCGGTCGGGCTGCTGCCCGACCGGCGCTACAGCGGCAGTCCGACAAGAGCCGCGTACCTGCAGCCGTTGAGATGCTTTCGCAAAGAATATCGATGTTGGATGGCTCAGCAAGAAAAGCGCCACCTGCAAGGCGCGCAAGCCGTCGAGCCTTGAAGCGTACAGATGTACGTTAAGGAGCGAGACGATTGCAGCAACGCAGCCTTTGGCGGGTTTTTGCGACGCCATCAACCCGTTTACCGCTTTCCATGGAGACGCACAGCGCCATGACCGACGATTTGAGCAGCGATCAGATAGAAATTATCCTGGAATTTGTCCAGGAAAGTCAGGACATGATCGAACAACTCGAACCGACGATCATCGAGTTGGGGCAGAAGGCCGATCAGGAAACGATCAATGCGGTCTTCCGCCTGTTTCATTCGATGAAGGGCAGCGCCGGTTTTCTGGAGTTCAATCATATCACGACGGTGGCTCACGCGGCGGAAAGCCTGCTGGACCTGGTGCGCTCCGGCAAGATGGTGCTGCAGGCCGACCACGTCGGCCTGCTGTGCGAATGTTGTGATTTCACCAAGGAAGCTCTGGAGCAGGTGTCCGAGCACTTCAACGATGAGCCCATGGCTGGTCAGGCGGAACTGCTGGCCGAACGCTTGCATCAGGCCATGGCGGAACCGGAGACGGCTGCTACTGCTTCCTCCCCTGCCGCCGCCGAGGAAACTGTCGTTGAGCCGACCGAGCCCGGCGTTGCGAGCACCGAAGAGTTCATGCTGGAGATCACCAGCGAGATGGTTGAGCGTTTTGTGCAGGAGGCCGAAGAACTGCTCGACGGCGCTGAACAGGGCTTGCTGGAATGGGAAAAGGATCCGGGCAATCTGGAACCGCTGGGCTCGATCTTCCGCAATATTCACAGTTTTAAGGGTAACAGCGGCTTTTTCGGCTATGCCTGTCTTGAACGGCTCAGTCATCAGCTGGAAAATGTGCTGGATGTGATCAAGACCGGTGGCGCCTTCGCGGTCGACAATCCCTTCGAGGTGCTGCTAACGGCGGTGGACGCGCTGAAGGAAGGTCTGTCCAACCTGGGTGCCCAGGGCAAGGATCTGATCGAGGAGCTGGAACTGCACCTGGCCGCTCTCAAGGCGTTGCCGGCACCCCGCCTGGGTGAGGTGCTGGTCGAGCGGGGCATGGTGCAGGCCGAGGATGTCGAGGAGGCGCTGGCCTCGCAGAAAAAGCCGCTGGGCGATGTGCTGGTTGGGCTGGGCAAGGTTTCGCCGGAGCAGGTCAGCGAGGCGCTCAAAACGCAGTCTGAGGTGCGCAGGCCGGTAACGGCGCCGCAGAAAAAGGCCAGCCGGCCAGTGGCGTCCAAACGGCAGGATATTCGGGTTGATCTGGAGAAACTGGACAACCTGATCAATCTGATTGGTGAGCTGGTCATTGCCGAGAATATGCTCATTCACAACCCTGACCTTGAAGGACTGGAACTGGAAAGTTTCGGCAAGGCCGCCCAGCAGATGGGCAAGCTGGTGCGGGAACTGCAGGAAATGGCCATGATCATTCGCATGGTGCCGGTGTCGGGGCTGTTCCGTCGCATGATCCGGCTGGTGCATGATCTGTCGGTGAAGTCGGGCAAGAAGGTCGATCTGAAACTGATCGGTGAGGAAACCGAGGTTGACAAAACGGTCATCGAAACCATCACCGACCCGCTGGTGCATATCCTGCGTAATTCCATGGATCATGGCTTGGAACCGCCGGAGGAACGCCGAGCTGCCGGCAAGAGTGAAACCGGCACCATCCGGCTGTCGGCCTGCCACGAAGAGGGCGAGGTCTGGATCACGCTGGAGGATGACGGTCGGGGTCTCAACCGCGAAAAGATTGTCGCCAAGGCCATCAAAAACGGTCTGATCGAGGGTGACGGTTCGGATCTGCCCGACAAGATGGTTTATAATCTGATCTTTCAGCCCGGGTTTTCCACGGCGGAGAAGATTACCGATATCTCCGGTCGCGGTGTCGGCATGGACGTGGTCAAGCAGAATCTGGAAAAGATCAAGGGCAAGGTCAATGTCAGCAGCGTGCCGGGCAAGGGCACGACCATCAAGCTGCGCATTCCGCTGACTTTGGCTATCATCGACGGCATGCTGGTGCGGGTCGGCGACTCCAAGTGCATCGTGCCCATCCTTGCCATCAAGGAGGCCTTCCGACCCCAGCCTGAAGCCATCACCATCACGCCGGACAATGAAGAACTGGTGCGGGTGCGCGAACATTTCTTCCCGGTGGTGCGGCTGCATGAGCTGCTCAGTGCCGAGCCCGATCACCACGATCTGGTGGATGGCATTCTGGTGGTGCTGGAATATCAGGGGCGCAGTGTCTGTTTGCTGGTGGACGAGATTCTCGGTCAACAGCAGACCGTGATCAAGGGTCTGTCGGAGTACATCGGCAACGTGCGGGGCTGCTCCGGCTGTACCATCCTGGGCAACGGCGATGTCTGCCTGATCATTGACGTCGGTAATCTGGTGGAAAACCGCTAGAGCGCTCGCCGGCGTCAGGAGGGAAATCCATGGGAATCGACGCCGTTGACCAGGCGCGCGCCGCTGCTGTGATGATGCAGATCAGCGATCAGGAGTTCGCCGCCCTGCGCAGTCTGATCTACAGTCGTTTCGGCATCAACCTGACCGAGGAAAAGCGCTCGCTGCTGGTCGGTCGGCTGCAGAAGCTGCTGCGCAGCCAGAACCTGGCCAGTTTTCAGGACTATTACGACTATCTGGCCAAGGATACCAGCGGTCGCGCCGTTAGTGATCTGGTCAACCTGATTTCCACCAACTACACCTATTTCAACCGTGAGAAGGATCATTTTGACTACTTTCTGAAAACCGCGCTGCCGCAGGTGTGCAACCGCCTGCGGCAGCGGGGGCAGAAGGATGTGCGGGTCTGGTGCGCCGGTTGCTCCAGCGGTGAAGAAGCCTACACCCTGTTGATGTTGATGCACGAATATCTTGGCACCGAATACCGCCAGTGGAGTGCCGGCCTGCTGGCGACGGACATCTCCGAGCGGGTGCTGGCCACCGCCCGGCAGGGTATTTACGCGGCTGACAAGGTGGCTTCATTGCCCGAGGCCTTGCAGCGCAAGTATTTCGTGCAGCTGGGCGATGGCCGGATGCAGGTGGCCGAAACCCTGCGCCAGGAGGTAACCTTCCGGCGTTTCAACCTGATGAACACCAGCTTCCCGTTCAAAAAGCCCTTTCAGATCATCTTCTGCCGTAACGTGATGATCTATTTCGACCAGCAGACGCGTAACGCGCTGGTGCAACGTTTTCATCGGGCCATGGAGCCCGATGGCTACTTCTTTATCGGCCATTCCGAGACCCTGGGGCGCGACAGCGCATTGTTCCGCTATATCATGCCCGCCGTTTACCAGAAGGGAAACTGACCGACCATGCCCAAGAAAATCCGCGTTCTCGTTGTCGATGATTCGGCGCTGGTGCGCCAGATTCTGACCAGCGGTCTCGCCCTTGATCCCGTCATCGAGGTGGTGGGGTCGGCCGCCGATCCTTACATGGCGCGCGACAAAATCATTGAGCTGCGGCCCGATGTGCTGACGCTTGATGTCGAGATGCCGCGCATGGATGGCGTAGAATTCCTGCGCAAGCTGATGCCGCAGTATCCGATGCCGGTGGTCATGGTCAGTTCCCTGACCCAGCGGGGCAAGCAGATCACCATGGACGCGCTGGAGGCCGGTGCTGTTGATTTTGTCACCAAGCCGACCACCAATGTGGCCTCCGGCCTCAATGGCATGCTCAGCGAGCTGCGCACCAAGATCAAGATTGCCTCCACCGCCAATGTCTCTCACTGGAAAAGCCGCCGCTGCGAACTGCGCGCCACCGCCAGTCTGAGCGCCACAGCTCTGGCGGAATCGACCGACAAGGTGGTTGCCATCGGTGCCTCTACCGGGGGCACCGAAGCCATCAAGAAGGTGGTGACCCAGTTTCCCCCCAGCATGCCGGGCGTGGTCATCGTCCAGCACATGCCGCCGGGCTTCACCAAGATGTTCTCCGACCGCCTCAACCAGCTGTGCGCCATGGAGGTGAAGGAGGCCGAGAACGGTGACCGTATTCGACCGGGGCGGATTCTGGTGGCGCCCGGTGCCCTGCAGATGGAGGTGGTGCGCTCCGGCGGTGTCTATCAGGTGCGCTGTGCGCCGGGGGAAAAGGTCAGCGGCCATTGTCCGTCGGTCGATGTGTTGATGCATTCGGTGGCCAAGCATGTGGGGCGCAACGCCATTGGCGTCATGCTGACCGGCATGGGCGCCGATGGCGCCGATGGCATGCTGGCGATGAAACAGGCCGGCGCCCGCAACCTGGCCCAGGACGAGGCCAGCAGCGTGGTGTTCGGCATGCCCAAAGTGGCCTACGAGCGCGGTGGTGCTGAACGGCTGGTGTCGCTGGACAACATGGCCCGGGAGGTTATTTCCCTGCTGTCGGAGAAAACGATTCGATGAGCAATCTCATTCTCGGCGTTGGTGAATTTGGCGCCTCCAATAACCCGGCCGATGTCGTCAAGACCTTCGCGTTGGGTTCGTGCGTTGCGGTGATTCTGATGTGTCCCAAAACACGTACTGTCGGCATGGTGCATGTGGCGTTGCCCGAGGCGAAGATCAATCCGGAAAAGGCCCGTACCCGACCCGGCTACTTTGCCGACACCGGTATTCCGGCCTTGCTGGAGCAGATGGGCCGGATGGGCTGTGATCCGCGCGGCCGTGGCTTCATTGTTAAGCTGGCCGGCGGCGCCCGCATCATGGATCCCAACAACACCTTTAATATCGGTAAGCGCAATGCCCTGGCGGTGAAAAAGGTGCTGTGGAAATATGCCCTCGGGGCGGTGGCCGAGGATCTGGGCGAAACCTACAGCCGCACCGTTGCGGTCGTGGTCAGCAGTGGCGAGGTCATTTTATCGTCACCGGGCCGCGGTGACTGGAAAATCTAGGACAGGGAGCCCTTCATGGAAACTTGTGCCACCCGCGAAACCATTCTCCAGGCGATCCGCGACATCCCGCTGCTTTCCCCCAGCGCGGCCCAGCTGCTGCAGCTGTCAGCGCAGGATGATTACGACATCCAAGAGGTGATCGATATCGTCAAGTGCGATGCCGCCCTGACCGCCCGACTGCTGAAAATTGTCAATTCCGTGGCTTACGGTCTGGTTCATCAGGTGACCAGCGTTGATCGCGCCGTCAGCTACCTGGGTGAGCGGGTGGTGGCCGGCATCGCTCTGGCCGATAGCGCCAGCGCTCTGTTCGACAAGGAACTGCAGGGCTACGAAGGGCCGGCCGGCGAGCTGTGGGCGCATGATCTGCGAACCGCCATTGCCGCCCGCGAAATCGCCCGTTACGCCAAGTCGCCCCTTAGTGCCGATCTGGCCTTCACCGCCGGCATCCTCCACGCCGTGGGCAAGGCCATCCTGTCCGATTTTCTCAAGCAGACCGCGCCGGAGTTACTCGGCAGTCTTGACGGTCACGAGATTCACGACTACCTCGACGGCGAGCGGCGCTTGCTTGGCATCGACCACACCGAAGCCGGCTATCTGCTGGCTCAGGCATGGGAGCTGCCCGAGGCCCTGCAACTGGCCATCCGCTGGCATCATCAGCCGGCCCAGGCCCCGGCAGCGTTTCAACCGCTGGTTTATGCCGTTCATCTGGGCTGCCTGCTGGCCATGATGGCGGGTTCCCAGTCGGCCGATGCGCTGCAGTACCACCTTGACAAGGGGTACAGCGATTACTTCGACCTGTCCCCCGAGCAGATCGCCCTGACCCTGCTGGAAGTTAACGAAGCCTTCAGTACCTTGCAGCACGCCCTGCATGAAAGCGGAGACCCCATCTCATGAAACGGATAGTCATCGCCGACGATTCGGGCACCGCCCGCATGATGATTCGTCGTTGTCTGGAAATTATCGGGTTGCAGGACGCAACCTTCGAAGAAGCCGAAAATGGTCGCGAAGCCCTGGCGCTGGTGAAAAAAACCGCCACCGATCTGCTGGTCAGCGATCTGAACATGCCGATCATGGATGGCGAGGCCCTGCTGCAGTGGGTCAAGGCCAGCCCTAAGCTGGTTGATCTGCCGGTGCTGATCATTACCAGCGCCGGCAATCCGGCTAAAAGCGACCAGCTTCGGGAAATGGGTGCCTTTGCCGTGATCAACAAGCCCATTAATCCCGCCATCCTCAGCGAGGTGCTGGCGCCCTTGCTGGACAACGTGAAAGGGTAGGAACGCATGGAACGGTTGCAGGCAGTGCTGCAGGAAAAGCTGACCGAGGTGCTGGACGAAACCTTTGGCAGCATGGCGTTTCTCGGTGTGTGCGAGGCCAGTGCCGCCGACTGCGCCACGGCCGGGTCATTGCGCGAGGCCCAGCTGTTGGTGACGGAACCGGTGCTGATGGAGCTGCATCTGGCCACCAGTGAGGCTCTGCTGCGGCAGATGGCCGAAACCCTGTACAACTTTGATGCTGACCAGATCGAGGAACATCTGATCAACGATCTGCTGGCGGAAATTCTCAATACCCTGGCTGGCCGGCTGATGACAGCCCTGCTACCGGAGCAGCAGACCTTTGCCCTGAGCCTGCCGGAACTGGCCTCGGAAGAAGAGCGCCTTGACGATAAGCCCCTGTTCGAGGCTTTCTATCTGGCCGATGACGAGCCCGTCATCGTGCGGCTGCAGGCCTCAGGCCCGCAGGCCCTGCTGAACCTACTGCAACCCTGAAAGTCATTATCTATTGAAAGGAAAGCATCATGGGAAAACGTGTTCTGGTCATCGACGATTCCAGCACCATGCGCAAGATTGTCTCCCGCTCCCTGCGTCAGGCCGGCCTTGAATTCGATGAGATTCTCGAAGCCGGCGACGGACAGGAGGCCCTTAATCTGCTGGCCAAGGAAAAGGTCGACCTGATTCTCAGCGACATCAACATGCCCAACATGGACGGTATCGAATTTTTGCGTCAGAAAAAGGAGATTGCCGCCATCAAGGATATTCCGGTGGTGATGATCACCACCGAGGGCGGTGCCGACATCATCGGCGAGGCCAAAAGCCTCGGCGCGGCCGGCAACGTGAAAAAGCCTTTCACTCCCGACATGATCAACGAGGTAATCGGCGCCCTGATCTAGTTTTTGGCCGGAAACGGTGTTGTGTTCAGCCGAAGTTCCGGCTGAACACGATCAGGGAGCCAGCCGGTCAGCGTCAGCCGCCATGCTGACGACGTCCGGAAGGCGCTTACTCGTTGCAGTGTTGACGCTTTGCCACAGGAGCACGACCTTGGATTTACAACAGCACATTACCGATGCGACCAGAGAAATCTTCGAAACCATGATCATGCTCGATATCACGCCGGGCGCTCCGTTGCCACAGCCAGTGCGCCAGTTCAAGGCCTCGGTTTCCGGTGTGATCGGCTTGGCCGGCTCCTGCAAGGGCATGCTGTCGATACACCTGCCCGAGCCGGTCGCCAAGGCCATCACCAGCAGCTTTCTCGGTATGGAGGTCGATGAGATCAACGACGATGTCACCGATGCCATAGGCGAGCTGGCCAATATGCTGGCCGGCAACATCAAAATGGTGCTCGACAGCGCCGGCAAGGCGGTCACTCTGTCGATCCCTTCCTGTATTCACGGCGAGGAATACAGTATGGACAGCGTTGGTGACGCCGACTGGACCGCAGTGCCGTTTCGACTTGATGGCGGCGAATTCGTGGTTGAGCTGCAGATCAAGAACAACGGCTGAAATCGCGCCCCGAATTCTGTGAAAGCGCTGTCTTTTACAAGGTTCGGCGGCGTTTTCTGTGTGGCGAATGATCATTCGCTTCGTCGGTCTCGCTGGAAAAAGATGACGCCGCCAGACGTCATCGCCGCGCTCAAGGATGGTGAGCAAAAAGGCCATGGCCGGTCATTTTGCGACTTCATCAAAAAAGGATGACAACCCCGTGGATTGTGACCTCAAACAACTGATCGTCGAGAGCACCCAGACCGTTTTCGATACCATGCTGATGCTGCCCTTGACGGCCGGCGCGCCCCTGGCGCAGAAGGTGTACAGCTTCAGCGACAGCATCTCCGGAATGCTCGGTTTTGCCGGCGACGTGCAGGGCATGCTGACCATCCACTGCCCGGCGGCGGTGGCCCTGGCGGTGACGGCCGGTCTGTTGGGCATGGAGGTTGACAGCGTAGACGATGATGTCAAGGACACCATCGGCGAATTGGCCAACATGGTGCTGGGGGGGATCAAGGAAGGCTTTGCCGCCAACGGCGTGGCGATCAGTCTGGCCATTCCCACGGTGTTGGCCGGGCGTTCCTACCGCGTCAGCGGCATGGACGATGCTCACTGGACGTTGGTGCCATTTACCATTGCTGAAGGCGAATTTCTCGTCGAGCTCAAACTCAAAAACTCCCGCTAAACAGGCTTTTTCGTGGCTGAACGCGCAACGGTCGATCGGGTATTCAACGCCATCATCGAGCAGACCGCCGAGGAAGTCGGTGCTCTGCTGGGCGAACCGTTCCGCCTGGAAAACCACCAGAGCCGGCTGCTGACCAAGGCCCAGCTGTTCGAAGTCAGCCGTTCGCGTTCGGTCTTGACAACACTGGTGATTTCCGGTGACGCCAGCGGTGAAGGCTACCTCATCACCGACCTGAAGGATTCCATCGTCCTGGGCGGCACCCTGATCATGCTGCCGGCCGACCAGATCGAGGAGAACTGCAAACAGCGCACCTTTGAGGGCGAAGCGGCCGATGCCTTCGGCGAGGTGGCCAATATCGTCGCTGGCGTCTATACCTCCGTTTTTCTGGAGATGTATCCGCAGAACCTGCACTTCAAACGCACCACCGTCAGCGATTTTCTGCCTTCACGCCTTGACCCGGCCGCTGCTGAACCCTTTCCGCCCGGTGAATACTACCATTCCAGCGCCGATATGTATCTGGGCGATACTGCCCTGCAGAAACTCGAAGTCATTGTCCCGGCCGCCGTGCTGGGCCTCGCCAGTGATGCGTTGCCGGAAGCGGAAGCCGTCACGGCGCCATCCGCGCAAGGCCCGCCACCTGCCGCAGCGCAGGATGAAGTGGCGGCAGAAGCCGTAACGGAAGCGTCCGCGGCGCAGCCAACGCAAGAAGCGGTGGAAGAACCGCCACAGGAGCCGGCAGAGGTTGCCGCGCCGGCTGAACCCTATGTCGATCTGAAAACCGCCGAACGCACCCTCAAAGCCGCCCTCAACCAGTGTGGTGAAGAGATCGGCACCATGCTCGGCATCGAGATCAGCCTCAGCAGTCTGACCACCGGCTACATCTCGAAAGAGGAATACTTCGCCAAGCCTGGCGCCAAGGCCACCTGCACCCAGATGCTGGTTAGCGGCGACAGCAGCGGCATCAGCTATTTTCTGGTCGACCTGAAGGATGCCATCTTCTTTGGCGGCAGTCTGATCATGCTGCCGACCGACGAACTGGAAAAAAATATCCAGTCCGGCACCCTCGAAGGGGAAACCGCCGATGCCTTTGGCGAGGTGGCCAACATCATCAGCGGCGCCCTGGTGCAGACCTTCGATGAGATGTACCCGCGCAAGTTTCATCTGAAGAAGGGGGAACAACAGACTTTCACGCCGGCCAAGGTGCTGCCGGAGCAGCCGACGCCCTTTCCTCCCGGCGAGTATTTTCAGGTCTGCGCCAGCATGGATGCCGACGAGCAGGATCTGGGTCGGCTGTGTTTCCTGGTGCCGGTCGATCTGCTGCACATTCCGCCGCGCCCAGCGGAGGCGGGGTGGGGCCAACCGGCCGTGCCCGCGTCGCGGCCAGCGGCTGCGCAAGATGGCGCTGGCGCAAGTGTCGCGCCGCAGCCGGCAGCCGAGCCGGCGGCAACAGCTGCCGCGGCGGAAAAAGCGGTGGTGTTGGTGTACCAGCAACCACAGCAGCCGCAGTTGTACCAGCAGGTACTGCAGCAGGCCGGTTATCAGGTGCTGTGCTACGAAGCGGGTGAGCGCTTCAGCGATCTGCGCCACTATCAGCTGCTGGGGGGCTTCCTGGTCATGGAGGCCGTCGATGACGAAGGCTTTGCCGCCCTGATCAAGGTGCGGGCCGAATTGCCCGACAAGGCGCCGCTGGTTGTGGCCGGCCCCCAATGGACGCGCAGCGACGTGCTCAAGGCCGTGCGCTATGGTGTGCACGATATTCTGGTGTCGCCGGCCAGCGAGGCCGAGATTGCCGAGAAGTGCGCCGGTCATCTGCCCCGCCCCTGAAAGCCCTTGCCAACCCCCCGGCAAATGGCCACAATAAACGGGTTTTCAACTCTTTTTCGTTCACAAGGCGGTAGAAGCTGTGACCCATTCCCTGGTGTTCGCTCCCCAAAATCCCCTGCGAGGCGATCTGCTCAACAGCCTGCGCCATGAGCTGGCCACGGCGGTACTCGAAGCCGAAAGCTGTGACCAGGCGCGGCAGCTGTTGCAGCAGGGTGGCTGCGCGCTGTTTTTCTGCCAGCTGGGGGCAGAACCCCGTACCAGTCTGCAGCTGCTGCGCCAGCTCGATCAGCTCAGCCCGACCACCGTCAGCATTCTGCTGTTGCCGGAGCAGCCGGCTCTGCCCTTGCACGAGATTCTGCAGTCCGGCGCCCATTTTTATCTGTCGGCCCCCTGCGACAGCACCGCCATCGGTCAGATCATCCAGCGCGCCCACCAGCACTTCCGCGCTCAGCGTGTGGCCGAATGCCGTGCCGCCGATGCCGTGGACTTCCCCGAAATTATCGGACAGTCGGCCTGCATGCAACGTTTGTTCGATCTGATCCGGCGACTGGCGGATGACCGGGACAGCACCCTGCTGATTCAGGGCGAAAGCGGCACCGGCAAGGAACTGGTGGCCCGCGCCGTTCACGGCCATAGTCCGCGCCGCCACGGCAATTTTGTGCCGCTCAATTGTGCCGCTATTCCCGAGGAACTGCTTGAGAGCGAACTGTTCGGCTACGAAAAGGGTGCCTTTACCGGCGCCTTCAACAACAAGCGCGGTCGTCTGCAACATGCCGATGGTGGCACCCTGTTCCTCGATGAAATCGGTGACATGAAGCCTGCCTTGCAGGCCAAGCTGTTGCGCGTGATTCAGGAAAAATCCTTCGAACCCGTCGGCAGTGTTCGCAGCGTCAATGTCGATGTCCGCATCGTTGCCGCCACCCACCGTAACCTTGAAGAAGCCGTCAGCCGCGGCGCCTTCCGCGAAGACCTCTATTACCGTCTTAACGTGGTGCCGCTGCAGATTCCACCCTTGCGGCAACGCAGCGACGATGTGCCCCTGTTGCTGGAAACCTTCACCCGGCGCTTCTGCCACAGCAAAAACCGCCCCATTTTCGGTTACAGCCCCGCCGCCCTGGAGCACCTGAAAAACTACCCCTGGCCCGGCAACGTCCGTGAACTGGAAAATCTGGTCCAGCGCCTGGCGATCCTGCATGGCGACAGCGAGGTCACCCCGGCCGATCTGCCGGAAAAATACCTCGATGCCTCCCCGTCCTACAGCGACAACGGCTCCGCCGTGGTGAATGGCGGCACCGATTTCAATTCCCGTGTCAGCGAATTCGAGGATCGCCTCATTCTGCAGGCCCTGATCAAAACCGGCGGCAACAAAAAAGAGGCCGCTGAACTGCTGAATCTCAAGCGCACCACCCTGTTGGAAAAAATCAAGAAGAAACAGCTCGACAAGGCCCTCGGTCGCATCGGCGGCCCGGCAGGTTCCTGAAGTCAGTGTCTCGGTGCCGCCAAGGCTGGCGTGCCGTTGCCATGGCCACCGGATACGTCCTCTTGCCGTGATGGCAGGATGGAGGAGAGGCTGAACCCCTTCGCATGATGCATGAATCCCGCCGAGTTTATGGCCAAGTAAAATCCCTGCCACTGCCGATCTTGCAGCAGGCGTTTGCCCAACTGTCCTATGTCAGAACCGCGGTGCTGTTCGGTTCCCGCGCCGGAGCGAACGCCACGCCGCAAAGTGACTATGACTTTGCCGTATGGATCGACAAAACCCAACCCTTTGCCTGGGGGGCACTTGCCCAGCTACGGATTGAACTGGGCGCGATTCTCAACCTTCCTGATGAAGATTTTGATCTGATTGACCTGGAGATAGCTACGCCTGAAATGGTGGAAAGTATCGCGTTACAGTACCGGATACTCAAAGGGGATGAACGTGTCGTTCGAAGCCTACTTGCAAAGCACCACAAAAATTGCTGAATGCGAAAAAGAACTGCTCGACCTGTTGTCCGACCGCCTGCGTGCGACAGCGCAACTCAACAAAATTGAGCTGCGCGCTGCCCGAGCCTCTCTGCAGATTCTGATAGAAAACAGCATCGGCAAGGCTCGCCGCATTTTAAAGCATTATGATTGTCCCCTGGTGCCCAGTCGTGGACGAGATGCCTTCACGATTCTTTACGATTGTGGCGCGCTGGACGACGAACACTATCGCAGCTTGATGCAGGCGGTCGGTTTTCGCAACGCCATGATCCACGACTATATGAATTTTGATGAAGACGTTTTGGTGCGGATTGTAAGCCAGCAGCGTTATCTGGCCATTTACGAATTTTTGATTCAGCGACCCGATTATAATTCGGTGCAGAGTTCACGAATTAAAGGTTTTGTGGTCTAGGGTCTTGGTCGCGTCGGCTGGAACACAGGGGGAGCGCCCCCTCTCGCCTCAGGGCCGCGTCGGCGAAGCCGGGTAAGCGGCTGGGGGTTCGCTGCCACGGTAGCACTGCTGCTTGGCGATGCATCAGGAAATTTCCTTGCATCAGAAGATCGCACCTGATCTTAAAAGCCGTTTTTTGCATCCTTTTTGTCGGCTCACAAAAAGGATGGCGCCTGCCGGGGCGCGACCCGGCGGTTTTGATTGTAAGTTCTTGGTTTTGATGGATCAGAAAGAGAGGGTTGTTCCTGCAGGAGCATGGCAAGATCGCAGGCGCTGCGCCCTGCACCCGCCGTACTTTCTTTTGCTCGTCCAAAAGAAAGTACGCAAAGAAAAGGACGCCCCCTGTTCCAGCCTGCTGCCGCAGGTGCCGGCGGTTCGGCCCCGGCCGACGTAGGCCCGGCGGAACTCGCTATCGCTCAAACAGCCGCCGGGCTGGTTCTGCGCCGTTGCCATGGCCACCGCCGCTGGAACACAGGGGGGCACCCCCCACGAAAAAAACCACTCCCCACACAAAAAAATCCCCCTTTGCTGCTAAAGTCCTTGCGCCAGCCGACCGAAAAGAGCCATACGCGCGGGATCGATTGCGCCGGAAAGGAGGTCAGGCTGATTCATTTGGTTGTATCAGGCGTACCCCAACCCGCCGCGCTCAGTACCGTTGAGGCGCCAGAACAGACAGCGCCCAGGCCGCAACTCACACCGTAACCCACACAGCAAAAATCACCATGCACCACAGGATGCCGCACGGCATCACCCAACCCCAGCAGGGCACGGAAGCCCGCTAACATCTCATGGAGGAACATCATGGCAATTACAATCAACACCAACGTTGCATCCCTCAACGCCCAACGTAACCTCGGTTCTTCCCAGGCCGACCTAAACAAGTCCATGCAGCGCCTGTCTTCTGGCTTGCGCATCAACAGCGCCAAGGACGACGCCGCCGGTCTGGCCATTTCTGACCGTATGACCGCACAGATTAAAGGCTTGAACCAAGCGGTACGTAATGCCAACGACGGCATTTCGCTGGCGCAAACCGCTGAAGGTGCCTTGCAGGAAAGCACCAATATTCTGCAGCGGATTCGCGAACTGGCCGTGCAATCAGCCAATGATACCAATACCGATACCGACCGCCAGTCGCTGCAGGCCGAAGTTTCACAGCTTAAGGCGGAACTCGACCGTATTGCTGAAACCACTCAGTTCAACGGCAAAAATCTGCTTGACGGCACTCTTGAAGGTGCGACTTTCCAGGTGGGCGCTAATGCTGGTGCCAGCCAGACAATTAGTTTTGATATTAGTAGCGCCAAGACGGCCGATTTGAGCGAAGATGCCACGGTGATTGCCGCACCTAAAGGGACGCCAGCAGAAGGTGGCGCCCTGACTGGGGCGTTGACTGCTGGTGATCTATTGATCAATGGCGAGGATGTTGGTGCCGTATCGCAAGATGCTGAAGTGCTTAAAAATGCGATTAACAGTCTTAGCAGTAATACCGGTGTAACAGCAACGGCTTCCAATGTACAGGCTATTGATTTTTCAACGGTCGCCATTGAGACAACGCCTGCCACCCTTACGGCGGATGGTCCTGTTACCGCAGCCTTGGCTGCAGGGGATCTGACGGTGAATGGTCACGCTGTGGCAGCTACAGCCGGCGATGCCAAAGCCATTGCCGAAGCCATCCACGCAGCTGATACCAGTATTACCGCTACGGCTACCAACGTGCAGACTGGCATCGCTTTTGCCGATGTGGTCCTTGGAAAGGCAGAAATTCAGGGAACTGCGGTGCTCGGTGATTTGAGTGATGGGGATTTAAGTGTTAATGGTGTTGGTATTAGCGCTACCGCCGCTACCGGCGCTCCTGGTGGCAATTTAGCTCAGGCTATTGCAACGAAAATTGAAACTGCTTCGACCAATGGTGCATCTACGGTTGGCATTGCAATCGATGCTACGGTGGGGGCGAGTTCATTGACCGATACATTTACTGGCACAGCTAACCACGGGGCAAATGATACGTATTCATTAGATATAAGTGGCGTTTCAATCTTTTCAGCTACTGATATTTCTGGCGGTCTCACAATGGATAATTTTGGCGCTGCCTTGGAGGCTGCAAGCGGTGGTTCTGGCACAAATGGCGGGGCAGGTGGTGTGTATACAGGAACTTTGAGTGGAACGGATATTGTTTACAGTTTTAACGCAACATCTGGCGCACTGTCATTGGATTCAGCTTCAGGACAAGATATTGTTGTTAGCGAAACAATCTATGATGATGCGGGTAGTGATTTGACCGGTGGGCTTACCACCGGCGATGCTGAAGCCTATGGTACCATTCTGCTTGAGAGCCAGGGCAACATTACTCTGAGTGGCAATACTGAGACTCAGGCCGGTTTTGCTAATAACGCGACGAGCACGGCTGGTACCTTCGAGCTGAGCCTCGACAGCGTGGCGCTGGATTTCTCCAGCAAATGGGGTGCGGCAGACGCCACCATTGATATTGCCGACGTGGCGGACGTGATTAACAATGTCGCTGGCTACACAGCTTCAGTTAATGGAGGTGCCTTGGACATCACCAAGGCCGATGGCAGCAATATTGTGCTTGATCAGACCTTGACCAATGGCAGTGACAACGTCAACTCTGGTTTGGGTATGGCTGATGCGACCTTGCGTGGCACGATTGCGCTGACCAGTGATGCAGATATTACGTTGGCGGGGAGCACCCCAGGCAATGCTGGGTTTACAACATTAACGGCAGATGCCGCTCAACAGGGGTCATACAGCTTGGCAATTGATGGCATCGCAGTGGATGTTTCTTCCGCGTTCGCCAATGACAGTATGGATCGCAACGAACTGGTATCCGCCATTAATAATACAGCGGCTCTTGCAGGTAAGTTCTCGGCCGCCGCAGGCGAAAATGACAATGAAGTCGTCATTACCAAGCTAGATAATGCCGCTAACTTCACCATCACTGAGACTGCTGACCTTGACGGTGTTCCGGCCAACGATTCCGATGCCGATGGTTTGGCTGGTGTTGGTTCGACCAGTGGGACAAAAACCTACTATGGTAGCGTGGCTCTGGACAGTAATGAAGCGATTACCTTGACGGGGAACAACGTTGCAGCTTCAGGACTGGATGAGGCGGGTAATTCAACGACGACCATCACTGCCGTGGATATTTCGACCCGTGAAGGTGCTGTTACGGCAATCAGTTCGGTGGATGCTGCGTTGTCGCAGATTGACACCATCCGAGGTGACTTGGGTGCGGTGCAGAACCGTTTTGAAAGTACCATTGCCAACTTGCAGAATGTTTCCGAAAATCTCAGTTCTGCCCGCAGCCGGATTCTGGATGCCGACATCGCTGAGGAAACCTCGAACATGACCAAGCAGAACATTCTGCAGCAGGCCGGTGTTTCCATCCTTGCCCAGGCTAACCAGGCACCGCAGCTGGCCCTGAGCCTGCTCGGCTAATCGGCCCTGACCTGCGGGGCGGTCGCAACGGCTACGGCCGGGCCGCTCCGCAGCCTCTTTGGCCGCTCATGCCCGTTAAGCGGAGGAACTTATGCGAATTGATGCCGTCAACATGGCGGGCAGCGCCGTGCAGCAGCAGCCGAAAGCCAGCGATCAGCTGGTGGAACAGCGCAAGCAGCAGAAGCAAGAGCCCGCCGCCGAACCCGCCGCCAAGGCAGACAAAATACAGCCCGAGGAAATGCTCAGTCAGATCAAGGCATTGACCGAAGACGGCCTGTACGCTGTCCGCTTTGAAAACGACAAGGACACCAGCGAACTGGTCGTCAAGGTGGTGGACAGCGAAACCGACGAGGTGATTCGCCAGATACCGCCAGAGGAACTCTTGGGCCTGACCAAGCGCCTCAATGATCTGCGCGGCAATCTGGTGGACACCCAAAGCTAAGACGAAGGGCGATTGCAAAATCGCCCTTTTTTAATGGTGCGCCCGGCAGGGCGTATTTTTGTTTGGCGGTTTTTCACCCCCTGTGTTCCAGCGGCGGTGGTCACGGCAACGGCGCAGAAGCAGCCCGGCGGTTGTCTGAGCGCCAGCGAGTTCCGCCGGGCCTGCGCCGGCCGAGGCCGAACCGCCGGTACCTGCGTTAGCAGGCTGGAACAGGGGGCGTCCTTTTCTTTGCGTCCTTTCTTTTGGACGAGCAAAAGAAAGGATGGCGGGTGCAGGGCGCAGCGCCTGCAATCTTGCCATGTTCCCGCAGCAGCGCTGCCGTGGCAGCGAACCCCCAGCCGGTTACCCGGTTTCGCCGCCGCGGCCCTGGCGCGAAAAGGGGGGGGGAGGGCGAAGCGCCTGCCGGGACGGAAATAACCCGCCATCACGACTGCAAGCTATCAGCATCTCTGCTATCATGGCGGCGCGCTTCAAGAGCACAAAGGAGAACCGCCATGACCGCCCTGAAAAAACTGCCCATCGGCATCCAGACCTTCGAAAAAATCCGCGCCGACCATGCCTACCTCTACGTCGACAAGACCGCTCTGATCCACCAACTGGTAACAGAAGGTGAGTACTACTTTCTTGCCCGGCCGCGCCGCTTCGGCAAGAGTCTGCTGGTCTCCACCCTGCAGGCGCTGTTCGAAGGCCGCAAGGAACTGTTCAGCGGTCTGGCCATCGAACCCGCGTGGGACTGGAATACCCGCTATCCCGTCATCAAGATCAGCTTCGGCGGCGTGGCGCGTGACCTGCTGGAGATGAAATCGCTGGTGGCGGCTATCCTCCGTTCCAATCAGCAGCGCCTCGGCATTGAATGCCATGAGACCCCCAGCGGCGGCGTCTGGCTCAAGGAACTCATCGAACAGACGCGCCAGAAATACGGCCAGAAGGTCGTCATCCTGGTCGACGAATACGACAAGCTCATCGTCGACAACCTCGACCAGCCCGATGTGGCCAGCCAGGGCCGCGAGGTGCTGCGCGATCTGTACAGCACCATCAAGGACAGCGACGAACACGTCAAATTCGCCTTTCTCACCGGCGTCAGCAAATTCAGCAAGGTGTCGGTGTTCAGCGGCCTCAATAACCTCAAAGACATCAGCCTCGACCCGAGGTATGCCACCCTGTGCGGCTACACCCAGCATGATCTCGAAACCACCTTCGCCGCCCACCTGCAGGGCGCCGACATGGCCCAGGTGCGCCAGTGGTACAACGGCTACAACTTCCTTGGTGAACGGGTTTACAACCCCTTCGATATCCTGCTGTTCTGCGACAGCGGCCAGCGCTTCAAAAACTACTGGTTCGCCACCGGCACGCCGACCTTTTTGATCAAGCTGATCCGGCAGAACAACTTCTACCTGCCCCAGCTCGACCGGCTGGAGGTCAGCGAAGGACTGATCGACAGCTTCGATATCGACAACCTTCAGCTGGTTCCCCTGCTGTTCCAGACCGGCTATCTCAGCATCAAGAGCGTGCAGCCCTCCTTGCGCGGCGGGCAACTGTTCCGGCTGGGCTTCCCCAACCGGGAGGTGCTGCTATCCTTCACCGATGTGCTGATCCACTTTCTCACCGAACACCAGAGCGAACGCATCCGCTTTCAGGAACAGCTGTACGCTCTCTTGCAGGCGGGTGACATGGCGCAACTACGCGACTGCCTCAAGGCCCTGTTCGCCTCGATCCCATACAACAACTACGTCAACAACACCATCAGCAGCTATGAAGGCTATTACGCCAGCGTCATCTACGCCTATCTGGCCAGCCTGGGGCTCGACCTCACCGCCGAGGATGTCACCAGCAAAGGCCGCATCGACCTGAGCATCCGGCTCGACACCGCCATCTATCTCATCGAATTCAAGGTCGATGGTGGCGGCAAGGCGCTGGAGCAGATCAAGCAACGCAACTACCAGCAGAAATATCAGGGCCAGAGCAAGCCCATTTACCTGATCGGCATCGACTTCGACAGCGCTGAACGCAACCTGACTGCGTTCGACTGGGAGCAGCTGGGCTGATTGCGTCGAGGAGCGCCAG
Source organism: Desulfuromonas thiophila (assembly GCF_900101955.1). Taxonomy (NCBI): domain Bacteria; kingdom Pseudomonadati; phylum Thermodesulfobacteriota; class Desulfuromonadia; order Desulfuromonadales; family Desulfuromonadaceae; genus Desulfuromonas; species Desulfuromonas thiophila. The sequence goes on from NZ_FNAQ01000006.1 coordinate 104,719, forward strand.
CAGCGGCTGAGTGGGCAGTTGCAGACTGAACTGGCCCAGCGTTCTTTCCACCATTCTCATTGCGCTGGACGATCGTGCCCTGGTGCTGGAGAATTACCGCTGGCGGCTGGCCGTGATGTTTATCGACTTGGACAGTTCAAGCCCGTCAACGACCGTTATGGCCATGCGGTAGGGGATCAGCTGTTGCAGGCCGTGGCCGGAGACCCAGCGCCCTGCTGCGCCAGAGGGACACCCTGGCCCGTGTTGGTGGGGATGAATTCGTGTTGTTACTGGTCGAGGTAAGCGATGACGAAGCGGCGCTGAAGGTGGCAAAAAATACATCGGAAGTTGGTGCCGCCCTTTGACCTGGCCGGTAGCCAGCTGCAGATTTTGGCCAGTCTGGGTGTGGCCCTGTGCCCCGATCAGGCCCAGAGCGCAGAGGAACTCTGCTCATGCAGGCCGATGCCGCCATATATCGCGCCAAGGTTGGAGGCGAGGGTGGCGTGATCCTCAATCAGCCGTAGCAGAGAACAGCGGGAATTTCTGCCTATAGCGAATAAGTGAAAAACTCGTGAGCGGGTTCGTTGTCAATGGCTGGTGATAATAAAAATCAAATTCCGACATTTTATAAAGATTCACTTGGCTGCTTGCGTCTTCTGAACACCGTTGAATATTTAAAAGTTCCGGTCAGCTTCGATGAATTCTTCAAGATTCTTGATTTTCTGCGGCTCTTCGCTGTTTCAAGTGGGTTGAGGAAATTCGAGCTTGCCCATTCGAGCTTGCCGGCAATTAGGTACGCCATGGCGATCAGGTTGTCCGGATTCCGGTAGCCTCTCGCCTTGGCCTTAGCCGCCTGAACGAGGCTGTTGATTCCTTCCAGAAAGCCGTTGGTCAGGCGTGAGTCGAAGTAGCTCAGAATGCCCTGCCAGTGTTCTTTGACGGTTTTGGCCAGTTTGACGATCCGCTCGACCTTGCTGCGCACGGCACGGCGGTACCAGCTTTTCAGCAGGATTTCCGCCTCCTGGCGATTTTCGGCGCAGTAGACGATCTGCAGGCCCAGCTTGAGGATGTAGGCCTTGATGCTTCCCAGGTCGAAGCGGGTTAGGCTGCGCAGCCGTTGTTCCTGCTCCTCGGTCAGGCGGTCGGGGTTTTTCAGGAACAGATAGCGGGTCTTGCGCAGTTCTTCGGGGA